>QCJE01000042.1 GCA_003216235.1 Pelagibacteraceae bacterium AG-404-P07 | reverse complement strand
AATTAATTATAAAGAATAATTTAATCGATTCGAATAAAAAACTTTTTACTAACGATTTAAGTATAATGAATCTTTGGTTATTAAATAAAAATAAACAATTGATTATCTCGGATGGTTTTACTAATTCATTAAAAAATGATCAAATAGAGTTTAACTTAATTAATGCTCTTAAAGATTTCAAAATTTCAGAGTCTGAATTTAAAAAATTAATTTCTTTTGAAAAAAGTAAGATGAGAGATGATTTATTTATGAGTCTATTCATTTACAAATATCAAGCAAATTCATTGTATACTTTTTCAGATATTGAGGAATACACTGAGAATATGAGGGAAGATATTTTAAAAATTTCACCGTTTAGAGCTCAATCACAAGTTACACCAGAAGATGAAAAAAGAAGGCTAATTGATTTATTTAGAAATATAAAATTAAATAACAAATTATTTCCAGAGGTAGTTATAATAAATAAACTTGATTCTTTTAAAAACTTTGAAATTAAAAATAAAAAATATAAATTGATTTATTCCTCAAATATTTATGAAATTTACTTAACAATCTAGAGAATTTTATAAAAAAAAGTGACCTTTAGTCACCAGTCGAAATTAATTCAACCCTTAAGTTGTAAATGATTATTACGAAATTAATTTATCGTCATAGTTGGAAAACTATCTTTATTGATATAAAAGGAATTTAAAAGATTCAATAACCATCATGAAACTTACTAAAGAACAATCTGAAGAAATAAAGAATCAACAGCTACAAAAGCATCAAACAAAAAGAGTTATAGCAACTGAATTAGAAAAAATTCTTTACGAGGCAATCCCAGCTTTAGATCATGGTTTTGTTAGAGTGGTTGATTATATGGGTGATGATACTTCAATAGTTCAAGCAGCAAGGGTTTCATATGGAAAAGGAACAAAACAAGTTTCGACTGACTCTGGATTGATTAAATATTTAATGCGCCATTGGCACAGTACACCTTTTGAAATGTGTGAGATTAAGTACCATATTAAATTACCAATATTTATTGCACGTCAATGGATTAGACACAGAACAGCAAATGTGAACGAATATTCTGCTAGATATTCTATTTTGGATAAAGAATTTTATTTACCCTCAACTGAAAATCTGGCAGCACAATCAACGAGCAATAGACAAGGAAGAGGTGATATATTAGAGGGAGCACAAGCGAGAGAAGTTTTGGAACTTTTAAAAAATGATGCGGAAAGAACTTATGAAAATTATGAGACAATGCTTAATGAAAGATATGATGGCTCAACAATAGATAAAAATAAAAAAGGTTTGGCAAGAGAACTTGCTAGAATGAATTTGACTTTAAATACTTATACTCAATGGTATTGGAAAACTGATTTGTTGAATTTGATGAATTTTTTAAGATTAAGAGCTGATCATCATGCTCAGTATGAAATTAGAGTGTATGCAGACATAATGTTGGATACTTTAAAAAGGTGGGTTCCTATTACTTATGATGCTTTTATGGATTATAGAGTTGGGGGTACAGAAGTTTCTGCTAAAGGAAAATTAGTTATACAAAAGTTGATTAAAGGTGAAGATATTTCAATGGAAGATTCTGGTTTGTCTAAAAGAGAATGGAATGAATTAATGGAAGCCTTCAAACTTAAAGATAAAATTTTATAATTATAAAATTATAAATGTTTATTAATTTTATTAACAACAAAAAAAAAGAAATATTTTTCTTAATTTTACTAACAATTTTTTTTTATAGAAGTCCCTTTATATTTTTAAATGGTAGGTTTATGGCTGAGGAAGGTTCTATATATTTTGCTAATGCTTATAAATTTAGTTTTCTTTATTCATTTTTATTTGTTGATTTTAATTCAGGATATTTAAATCTATGGGCAAATGTATCTGCAATTATTGCAAATTTATCTAATTTAAAACTTGCTCCACTTATAAGTAGTTATTTAGCGTTAATACCAAAAATTTTTATTATCTTTTTAGCTCTTTATAATAAATCAATTTTATTAATTAAATTTGAGCATAAAGTTTTATTTTGTTTTTTAGTTTTTTTATCACCAACTAATGTTCCGGAAATTTGGTTAAACTCAATAAATTCTCAAATTTTTTTTTGTATTATTTCGT
>QCJE01000041.1 GCA_003216235.1 Pelagibacteraceae bacterium AG-404-P07 | reverse complement strand
GGGTTTTTTTTAAACTTTATTGAAGTTGATTTAAGTCCTATAATTTCATCATCTTTTATATCTTGAAATCCATATATCGTGTCATACCCAAGTGTCCAAAATATGGCTCCTATATAAAAGATTACTGGGATAAGATTTATTTCATTATTTATTGAAGTCCATCCAAGAATTAAGCCGTAATTAAATGTAATTCCTAAAAAAAGCTGTGGCCAATAAGTATAACGTTTCATTAAAGGATAAGTAAATGCTAATGGCATTGATCCTAGAGCTAAAATAATTGTAAAATTATTAAAATTAATTAAAACAAAAAAAGCAAAAAGGCACAGAACTAAAGAATAAATTATTCCAAGTTTTACCGAAACTTTACCGGAAGCAATTGGTCTATTTTTTGTTCTAAAAACTTTTTTATCAAAATTTTTATCTATTATGTCATTTACAATACAGCCAGCAGATCTCATTAGTATTGCACCCAATAAAAATAAGATTAAGTACAAAATATAAATTTTTATCTCTTTTGAAAAATCAAATCCTAAAGTTAACCCCCAAGCACACGGCCAAAAAAGCAACATATATCCTATTGGTTTTTTTAACCTTGTAAGTTCAATGAATAAATTTAATTGGCTCATAAGAAATTACTTGTAAATAACAAACGCAAGATTGATAATCAAACTGATTCGTATGAATATAGATTACACAGTTACAGCACTAATGTTTCCAGCTATTCCGCTGCTAATGAGCGTTTATAGCAATAGATTTCATTCACTAAGTAAATTAATTAGAGAATTACATGATGAGCATGTTTATGAAAAACATATTCCAGCAGAATGGAAAAAACAGTTTATTAACTTAAGTGGTAGAATTACCCTTTTAAGGTGGACCATAATGTTTGCAGCATTTGGGTTTTTATTTAATATGTTAACTGTATTTGCTCTTTATTTGGATACTTTTTTTATCGCTAGAGTAATTTTTGGTTCTTGTTGTCTATCTATGATAATTTCAATTTTATTTTTTATTAGAGAAATTCATATTTCGACTAATGCTTTGAAACTTCATATGTCAGATATGGATGTTAAAGTAGACTAAGGAATAATTACTGCAGGTCCTAATATTTTTCTATTTTCTAAATCTTGATGAGCTTTAACAATTTCATCTAATGAGTATTTTTTAAAAATATTCAACTTAAATTTTCCTTGAATAAACATTTCAAAAACTTTGTTTGCGGCTTCATCGAGCTCTTCTTTAGATGTTGTGTAATGAGCAATGCTAGGTCTAGTTAAATACAAACCTTTTGGTGCTAAAGATTTAGCAACATTACATGGTTCTATTGGACCAGATGCATTTCCAAATGAAACCATCATTCCTCTTACTTTTAGACATTCGATTGATCCATCAAAAGTTTTTTTACCCACACCATCATAAACAACTGGCACACCAACTCCATTTGTTATCTCTTCAACTTTTTCTGCAAAATTTTCTTTTGAATAATTAATTACATGTGCACATCCATTCGATTTTGCAATTTCAATCTTTTCATCAGAACCAACTGTTCCAATTACAGTACATCCTAAGCTTTTAGCCCACTGGCAAAATATTTGCCCAACACCACCTGCCGCTGCATGAAATAAAATAGTTTCACCAGATTTAACTGGATAAGTTTTGTGAAGAAGATAAAAAACTGTAAAACCTTTAGTCATTAAAGTAACTACATTTTCCAATTCAATTTCATTTGGAACTTTAACAAGTTTTTTTGTTGGAAAAATTCTATGTGTTGCGTAAGAACCGATAGGCATTGATGCGTAAGCAACCTTGTCCCCAATATTAAAATCTTTTACATCTGGTCCAATTTTTTCGATTATACCTGCACCTTCAATTCCAATACCAGTTGGCAATTCAACAGGGTAGAGACCAGATCTATGATAAGTATCTATATAATTTAAACCTATGGCTTTATTCTTAATTAAAACTTCACCAGACTTTGGATCTTCAAGTTTGATATCTTTAATTTCCAAAACCTCTGGGCCACCATTTTTTGAAATAGTTACTGCTTTCATTTTACAAATGTATCATTATGATAATCTTGAACTGCTTGCAAGATTTCAGCTTTAGTATTCATTACAAATGGCCCACCTCTTGCGATTTCTTCATTAATAGGTTTTCCTGAGATTAATAAGAATTT
>QCJE01000040.1 GCA_003216235.1 Pelagibacteraceae bacterium AG-404-P07 | reverse complement strand
GCAAATTATGTTCCACTAACACCTTTATCTTTCTTAGAAAGAGCAAAAGATGTTTATCCAAATTACGAAGCAATAGTATATGAAGATAGAAAATATACTTGGAGTGAAGTTTATAAAAGAGTTACTAAATTTGCCAGTGCGTTAGAAAAAATTGGTATTAAGAAAGGAGATACTGTTTCCTTTTTAGCTTTTAACACTCCAGAAATTTTTGAAGCTCACTATTCAGTCCCAATGACAGGAGCTGTGTTAAATACTATTAATATTAGATTAGACGCAAATACTATCTCATACATTTTAAATCATAGTGATGCAAAAGCTTTGGTTGTTGATAGACAGCTTCATTTAGAGGTGAAAAAAGCTTTAAGTAAATTAGACAAAAAAATTACCGTAATTGATATTCATGATAAATTTGCAGATCAATCAAAGTTAGAAAAAATCGGTGATTTAGAATATGAAAGTTTTCTTAATACAGGTGATGATAATTATATTTGGAAAATGCCTAAAGATGAGTGGCAGGCTATATCTTTAAGTTATACATCAGGTACAACTGGAAATCCTAAAGGTGTCGTTTATCATCATATCTCATCTCAAAAAATAAATTTTTACCTAAGCCCGTTCTTTTTATTGTTTTTAAAAATTGCTTTGGAATTATCATATCTGTATCAATATTAACTATCGGTAAGTAGGCTGGTATACTCTTTAATGTATTGAATTTTTGCATATTAATTTTGATACTTTCTCACATCATCAAGGTTTCCAGATATCGCTGCTGCAGCTGCCATACCGGGGCTTACTAAATGAGTTCTGCCACCTCTACCTTGTCTTCCCTCAAAATTTCTGTTTGATGTTGATGCACATCTCTCTTCTGGCTTTAATTTATCTGCATTCATTGCTAAACACATAGAACAACCTGGCTCTCTCCACTCAAAACCTGAATTTACAAAAATTTTATCTAATCCCTCTTGCTCAGCTTGTTCTTTCACTAAACCTGAGCCTGGAACAACCATTGCATGAACATGTGAAGCTATCTTTTTATCTTTTAAAATTTTTGCAGCTTCCCTTAAATCCTCTATTCTACCATTCGTACAGCTTCCAATAAAAACTTTGTCTATCCTAATATCTTTAGCAGCCATATTAGGTTTTAAGCCCATATAATTAAGGGCTCTTTCCAAAGAATTTTTTTTATCTTCATCCTTTTCATTTTGAGGATTTGGAACTTTTTCATTAATTGTAATTACATCCTGAGGAGATGTCCCCCAAGTTATCATAGGCAAAATTTCATCAGCCTTTAAATTTATTTCTTTATCAAATTTAGCACCTTCATCAGTATTTAAATTTTTCCAGTATTCTAAAGCTTTATCCCAATCTTTTCCTTTTGGTGACATTGGTCTACCTTTTAGATATTTAAATATCTTTTCATCAGGAGCTATCAATCCTGCTCTAGCACCTCCTTCGATCGTCATATTACAAATCGTCATTCTCTGCTCAACACTCAGTGATCTTATTAAATCACCAGCATATTCTATTACACAACCTGTTCCACCTGCAGTACCAATTTTTCCAATAATTTGAAGAATGACATCTTTTGATGTGACACCCAATGGAAGCTTGCCATTTACATTTATTCTAAAATTCTTTGCTTTTTTTTGTACCAATGTTTGAGTTGCTAAAACATGTTCTACTTCTGAAGTTCCAATTCCAAATGCTAAAGCTCCGAATGCACCGTGAGTAGCCGTATGACTATCACCACATACAATAACTGTACCAGGTTGAGTAAATCCCTGTTCAGGACCTGTAACATGAACAATGCCTTGTCTTTTGTCATTCATTCCAAAAAGTTGTACTCCAAATTCTTTACAGTTGGCCTCTAAAGTTTCAACTTGAATTTTTGACTCTTGGTCTGAAATACCCTTAGATCTATCAGTTGTAGGAACATTATGATCTGCAACAGCGAGAGTTAGTTTAGGGTGCCTAACTTTACGTTTAGAATTTCTCAGTCCCTCAAAGGCTTGTGGACTGGTAACTTCATGAACTAAATGTCTATCAACAAACAGTAAAGCAGTACCATCATCCTGTTGATCTACTAAGTGATCGTTCCAAATTTTATCGTAAATAGTATTGGGCATTGAAAAAAAAATTATTTTTTTTCTGGTGTATTTTCAAGTTTTTTTTCTGTTTTAACTTCAGCTTTAGTAGTTTCTTTTT
>QCJE01000039.1 GCA_003216235.1 Pelagibacteraceae bacterium AG-404-P07 | reverse complement strand
GTAAATGGCTTAATCTTTTCGTTATCTAAATCCGTTTCAGATTTTATCAAATCTATAAATTTATTAATTATATCTCCGTTTTTATTTGATAATTTTCTAAAAACTAAATCTGCTGCTTGTACAGAATTCGTGCCTTCATAAATTGGTGTTATTCTATTATCTCTATACAGCTGTTCTATTCCTTGGTCTTTTGTATATCCGTAACCTCCATGAATTTGCATGGCATCATTAGTTATTTCCATGCCTAAATCAGTAAATAATGATTTTACTACTGGTGTCATCAATGAAACAAAATCTGATGCTTCCTGACGTACTTTTTCATCTTTATGATTTAAACTAACTTCTGTTTGTTGTGATAACCAAAAACATAATGCTCTCTCACCTTCAATAATTGATTTCATGTTTAATAATGATCTTCTTATATCCGCATGTTCAATTATAAAATCAGCACCATTAGTCGATTTAGTTTTATTAGTCTTACCTTGTTTTCTCTCTTTTGCATAAGCAAGTGAGTTTTGATAAGCAATTTCTGAAATACCTAAACCTTGAATACCAACGACTATTCTCTCAAGATTCATCATTGTAAACATTGCATTTAGACCTTTATCTTTTTTACCAATCATATAACCAGTAGCTTCATCAAAGTTTAATACACACGTCGCAGAACCTTTTATACCCATTTTGCTTTCAATAGATCCTGTTGATATCCCGTTTCTTGGACCAACACTTCCATCCTCATTAACTTCAAATTTAGGAACTAAAAATAAACTTATACCTTTTGTACCTGCCGGTGAATCAGTTGCTCTGGCAATTACCAAATGAATGATATTCTCAGTTAAATCGTGATCCCCTGAGGTAATAAATATTTTTTGCCCACTAATTTTATATGATCCATCATTTTGTTTTTCAGCTTTTGTTTTTAAAAGTCCTAAATCTGTTCCACAAACAGGCTCTGTTAAACACATAGTTCCACTCCATTTACCTTCAACTATCTTTGGTAAATATTTATTTTTTAATTCTTCTGATGCATGATGATTAATACAATTATACGCACCTATGCTTAACTCACTGTAGAGCTTGAAGGATAAACTTGCAGAAGATAACATTTCATCGAAAAATGCACTTACTGTCTTTGGCATACCTTGCCCACCATATTTTGGATCACAAGATAAAGAAGTCCACCCATCTTCAATATATTTTTTGTATGCCTCTTTATATCCTGGAGGTGTTCTCACCACTCCGTTTTCTAGAACTGCAGGATTTTCATCCCCTACTTTTGCAAGTGGTAATATTAAATTTTGATTAATTTTTGCAGCTTCTTCTAAAATATCTTTGACTAAATCTGGGCTAACTTCCTTATATTTTTCTAATTCATTATATTTTTTATTATCTCTTAATTTCTCAAAGAGAAACATCATATCTTCAACTGGTGCAGTATAGCTTGGCATAAAAATAGTTTAGAATAATTGTTGGATTATTGCAATTTTGAAATTATCGCATCACCCATTTGTGAAGTCGAAATTTCTTTCATTCCATCTGATAAAATATCTTTAGTTCTCAAACCATCATTTAGAACGTCTTGTACTGCTTTTTCTAGAGCTTGAGCCTCTTTATCTAGATCTAATGAATATCTTAAAGCCATAGCAAAACTCAATATACTAGCTATAGGATTGGCTATACTTTTGCCAGCAATATCAGGAGCAGATCCATGAATAGGTTCATACATAGCTCTCATTTCACCGTCTTTATTTTTAGCTCCTAAAGATGCCGAAGGTAATAAACCTAAAGATCCTGTCAACATAGAAGCTTGATCTGACAACATGTCTCCAAATAAATTGTCTGTTACGATTACATCAAATTGTTTTGGGTTTCTTAGTAACTGCATAGAACAATTGTCAGCGAGCATATGACTTAATTCAACATCTTCATATTCTTTATCATGTAATGTTTGAACTTCTTCCTTCCAAAGTTGTCCTGCTTCCATAACATTTGATTTTTCACAAGAAGTAACTTTATTTGATCTTTTTTTCGCTAAGTCAAAAGCAATTCTAGCAACCCTCGTTATTTCACTGCTAGTGTAAGTATGAGTATTAATTCCTTTTCTCTCTCCATTTTCAATATGCTTTATACCTCTTGGTTCACCAAAATATATTCCACCTGTTAGCTCTCTAACGATCATTATATCTAAGCCAGAAACTATTTCTGGTTTTAATGTTGATGCATCAACTAATTGTTCAAAACATATTGCTGGTCTTAAATTTGCAAATAATTTCAATTCTTTTCTTAATTTTAATA
>QCJE01000038.1 GCA_003216235.1 Pelagibacteraceae bacterium AG-404-P07 | reverse complement strand
TCCTTCTACAGAATTAGCCATCGACATCCTATCACCTTGTGAAGATAAAAGATAATTACTCAGAAGTGTTGAAATTTCTAAATATTGCGCTTTTTTATCAATACTTTTTTTTTTGAAATCATTTGGTAGATAATTTAACAGATCTTTTTGTAATTTTTCTTTTCTAAAATCTTTTAAATTAAAAAAACTAGATACGAAATCATACTGTTGCCACCTTACAAGATGACTATAAAAAATATCTTTACTTTTAAGATTCAGTTTATAGAAATCTTTAATGAGTTCGAAATATCTATCATTTTTATACTGAGGAAGATAGTTATATAATTTTTTTAATAAAAGAGGCCTATATTTAGAATTTATTTTTTTTTTCCAAAAATTTCTTATTCTGTTTTCAAAAAATAGATCATATCCAAATAAAATTTCATCTGCGCCCTCCCCACTATAAATAACTTTAAAACCTAATTGATTAACAAATTTACTTAATAAATACATAGGTACTGGCGCGGTTCTAAATAAGAATGTTTCTGCATGATTAATAACACTGGAAAAATTTTGAGATATATCTTTGTTTGTGATCTTTAATGAATGATGATTTGTATTTAAACTTTGCACAAGTAATTTTTGAGCTTCACTTTCATCATATTCTCTATTTTCAAACTCTATTGAAAAAGTGTCAACCTTACGATTTAATGATAATAAATAAGTCAGGGCTGAACTGTCTATTCCACCCGAGAGATAACTACCAAATTTAACTTCACCATGCACTTGATTATTGACAGCCTCTTTAAGAGATTCATAAATATTTGTATTATTGATATAATTGTCACTATTTAATGAATTTGGAAAATTATAGTGATTTTTTATAGTCAATTTATTTTCAGACCAAGATAAATATTTTCCTGGTTCTAATAATTTTATCTTTTTGAAAGAAGTTTCATCTCCAATATTTGTCCAAAACATACATATTCTATTTAAACTTTCAGGATTTATAGAAAAACTGGTAATTTTAGTTTTAATTATTGCTTTTATTTCTGATGAAAAAATAAAATTATTTTTTGAAAAATAATAATATACTGGTCTTATTCCAAAAGGATCTCTAAATAAAAATATTTTTTTTCTTCTTTTGTCAAAAATAAAAATTGCATATTGGCCTTTTATTTCGTTAATAAAATTTTCTTTTTTCAAGGTCCATAATTTTAATATTGTTTTTACTTCAGATAACGAGTTTGAATCATCAAAATTATACTTTTTAATAATTTCTTTATAATTAAAAATTTCACCGTTAAAACCAATAATATAATCTTTATCTTCGATCGGTTGTTCGCCATATTTTAATGCCTCAATTGATAATCTGTTCACACCTGAACAGAAGTTATTCGTTGAAACTATTTTGGTTTTATCTGGCCCCCTATACTTAATTAGATTTAAACTTTTTTTTGTTAAGTTTAAGAGTTCATGCTCTTTTATTTTTTCAGAAAATATACCAAATATTCCACACATTATGATTTAAAGCTTAATACTTTTAATTATATTCTTGGATCTAAATAAACCTAAATTAATAAAATCAAAAATCCATGAATTCTTTAATTTAAAATCTTTTTTAAATTTTTTGAGTAAATATTTTTGCGATATACCATTTTTAATAAAATGACCTAATATTCCACCTTGCTTGTTTGTTATCTGGGCCCTATTTTTTGATTTTAAAGTCATTTTGAATAATGATTTTGGAATTAATTTTCCATTAATTTCATATTTGCAATTTTTTTTATTAAAAATTTTATTCGGAATATTCACATAAAAGTCTATTAAAGAGGAATAAGGTTGAAATAATTTAATTTTAAAAAAATTAAATACACCAGTTTCTCTATTTGAACTATCAAGACTATTAATTAAATATTTTTGATACAATTTTTTTGATATTTTTGGCCGTTGATAATAAATTTTTCCATCAATTGTCTCATTTTGATAATCAGCAAAAAACTCGTTCATCATGTCTCCAGTTAAAACTGGTAATTCTATCCTTCTTTTTTTTAAGTATTTTGCAATCAAGAAATTAAGACAAGCACAATGAACATTATAATCTCTCCAATCTTGAGAAGAAAAAAGAATATTGTTCAATTCTTTTTTAATATCATCAAACTGAAGTTTCAAACTAATATTTTTTATCTTCAAGAATTTTGCAATTTTTTTTGCATGGTAAGCATCAAGGCTTTCTCTTTTTTTTTTATCAAAAGATGCTGTGATGGATATAGTACTCTTAAAAATTTTTTTTGCATAATAGGCGATTATAGTGCTATCTAAACCACCAGATAAACACACTATA
>QCJE01000037.1 GCA_003216235.1 Pelagibacteraceae bacterium AG-404-P07 | reverse complement strand
TCGATAGCGCCATCTCTTCCTGATTTACCTCCATGCCCAGCATTCATTTCTGTTTTTAAAAGAAGTAAATTATTATCAGTTTTGTAATCTCTTAATTTTGCAGTAAATTTGACGGGTTCATCAAAAAGCACTCTGTTGTCACTTAAACTTGTAGTTATCAAAATATTGGGATAATCCATTTTTTTTATATTATTATAAGGTGCATAGGAGAAGATATAATTAAAGTGATCTTCATTTTCTTTTGCATTTCCAAATTCATCAAACTCTCCTATTGTTAAAGGCAATGAATGGTCCAAATTTGTAGTTAAACTATCGACAAAAGGTACAGCCATTACCATTCCGCAAAATAATTCTGGAGCTTCATTTGCTACAGCACCCATTAATAAGCCACCAGCTGAACCTCCCATGCCAATTATCTTTTTTTTAGATGTATACTTTTTTTCAATTAAAAACTTTGCAGCCGATATGTAATCTTTAAAAGTGTTTTTTTTATTTAAAAGCTTTCCTTCTTTCCACCATCTCATACCTCTTTCTAAACCTCCTCTTATATGTGCAGTCACCCAAATGATATCTCTATTTACTAAACTAAGTTTTGTGGAAGAAAAACTTGGTGATATTGAATTTCCATAGGACCCATATCCATAGAGTAATAAATTTGCATTTCCATCGATTTTTGTTTTTTTGTGTCTGGTGATCGTTATTGGAATTTTTCTTCCATCGTGAGCATCACAATTTAGTCTTTCAACAATGTAATCATCAGGATTATGACCAGATGGAATTACTTGCTCTTTAACTATTTTTTTTTCTTTTGTTTTTAAATTGTATAAATATACGCGAGACTGTGTCTTGGGAGTAGAATAGGATATATGTATTAAATCTGTTTTTTTATCTTTTTGAATTAAAGAAATACCCCCGTCATAAACTTTTTCATCTGAAAAAATCAACTCCTCTTCCAAATTTGTAATTAAATTTCTTACAAATATTTTTCCTAAAGCATTTGAAACCTCAGACCTAATAATCCAATTTTCAAGAAATGTTAAACCGCCTATTAAAGTTTCTTTTTTTGCAGGTATAAATGTTTCCCATTTATCAAAATCTATACTTTTCGTTTTTTCAATTTTAAAATCTTCGGCATTTTTATTTGTATGCATATAGAAATATCCGTTCCATGAATTTACACTATAGAGAACTCCCCTCTCTCTTTTATGTATTAATTTGGGTGTTGGATTTTTTTCATTAATATAAAAATAATATTGTTCTGAAGTGTTATGATCTGAACTGGTTATAAAATAATATTTTTCGTCTGAACTAAGACCAATGTTTACAGTAAATGCATCAGTTTTTTCATGAAAAATCAAAATATCACTTTTTGTAGATGTTCCAATTTTATGTCTAAAAATTTTTTTTGGTCTATGGTTCTTATCTAATTTTGAATAAAATATATATTTATCATCCAGACTAAATAATATTGAACCAGAAGTATCTTTAATTTCTTCAGAAATAATTTTATTTGTTTCAATATTTCTTAAATAAATTGAATAATATTCAGAACCTTTTAAGTCTAAAGAGTAGGCTAAATATTTGTCATTAAAACTTACTTCGAGATCTCCAATACCAAAATATTCTGTACTATATTTTTCTTTTTCTTTGTCACCATTCCAAATTTCTTCCTCAATATCTGATCCAATTTTTTTTCTAAGTTTAATAGAGTAATTTCCTTTTACTGTTGTTTTATTCCAGTAAAAATAATCCTTATCTTTATATGGCAAAGACTCATCATCTAATTTGATTCTACCTTTTATTTCTTTAAAAAGGTCTATTTGAATTTTTTTTGTATCTTTTAGATTAGACTCAGTAAAAGCATTTTCTTGCTCTAAATAATCTCTAACTTCAGGAAGAAGTTTTGAACTATCTTTTAAAACTTCAAGTATATTTTTTTGATGTACCCAGCTATAGTTATCTTCCCAGCTTGTATTGTGACAAGATTTTATTTCTGATTTTTTTCTAAGTTGTGGTATTTTCATTTTGAAAGAAATATATGAATATAATTATTTATACAGTACTAATATTGTTCTTTTTTTATATTATTCTTAAGTTTATAAGTAATATTTCATCAAAAAAAATATCTAAAACTTTAAGAATTTTACTAATACTTGGTCTAGTTCTACTAGCAATCCTTTTTGCTATTGGAGGAAGATTTCTTTTAACATTACCTCTGACTTTAGCAAGCCTTGCTTTGTTAAAACTAAAAGGCCTCTCTATTTTTCAATTGATATCACTTTTTAGACTCATCCAAACTTTGCGAAGATCGGGTAGATTTTCATTCAATCAAACAAGCACAAATAATTTATCAACCATGTCTGTTCCTGA
>QCJE01000036.1 GCA_003216235.1 Pelagibacteraceae bacterium AG-404-P07 | reverse complement strand
AAGTATTTTTTTTAAAAGAATAAGCACTCTTGTTATCGACAAAAAGCTCATAATTAAGTTTTTTTGCCATAGAAAATGCATGTGCATACATAAAAAATTGGTTACCCAATCCTTCTGCTATTTCAACTATTAATTTTTTTGTCATGAAAAAAATTTAGCTAAAGTGTATTGTATTTTACAAATAACCAAATCTAAATAATAAAAAAGTTTTTTATCTGGGTTTTGTAATGGGCCTTTATAAATCGATCCTCTTCTAAGGTAATATTTTGTAAAAAAATTGATTGAAACACCCCATTTAAGTAAGAAAGTTTTTTTTCCATTATTTCTCTTAATTCTTTGATTATTTCTTGTTGTGACTGAACCAAAATGATATATTCGTGATTTAGATACTCCCTTAAAGATACGCACACCTTCATTCCAAAGTTTAAAATTTAAATCAGGATCTGAAGCGAATCCAGGATTAAATTCTTCACTAAATCCACCAATTTGTTCCCACATTTTTTTATGTATTAAATGTGGAGCCCAATGGCTACCCTGTAGATCCCTAAAATCAAATTTATTATAATTATTTAAAAGTTTTGATTTATCGAATGAATTAATGGTTGATCCACAATCAAAATGTATATGTTGTAGATCATTTTTTTTACCTTTAAGGTGAGAAATTTGTGTTAATGAGAAATAGTAAAGATTGTGATCTAATTTCTTTAATTCATTTTCAATAAATTTATCCCAATTTGGCAAAAAATACATATCATCGTGAGAATATAATATAAAATCTGTAGTACTTAGTTTAGAAGCAGTGTTTACTCCTGAACATAAACCAATATTTATTTCACTTTTTGTAAAAGGTAAGTTTTTTTTTTTTAAATATTCTTCTGTTTCATTATCTATACCATTTACATGAGTTATAATTTCGTGTTTATAAGATGAATTTTCTAAAATTGACTCAATCGTAACTTTGAAATATTTAAAGTTGTTAAAAGTAGGTATGATTATAGAAAATAGCATAAATCTTGTATATATAAATTAATATATATATGAAATTAAAAATAAATAAAAATTCTAAAATTGCATTAATAGGCTGTGGTTATTGGGGCACTATTTTAATCAATTCACTGTATCAATTAGGATATAAAAATATAGTTGTTTATGATCAAAATCATAAAAACTCAGAAACTTTAAAAAAAAAATTTAGTTATATAAAAATAAGTGCCTCTTTTGATCAAATTGTACAAAATAAAGATATAAAAGCAATTATATTGGCTACTCCTCCAAAAAATAATTTTGATATTATTAAAAAATGCATCTATTCAAAAAAAAATATTTTTTTAGAAAAACCTGGTATTCGAGATTCAAAAAAAATGAAGTTGCTCACAAATCTAGCTAAAAATAATAAGATCATTTTTATGTTAGGGTATGTTTACTGTTATAACGATTTTATCAAAAAGATAAAAAATATTATTAAATCTAAGATTTTAGGAAAAATTCAATACATTAAATTAGAAAGAAAAAACTTAGGACCAATAAGAAATGACGTTGACTCTAGTTATGATTTAGCTTCACATGATTTAAGTATAATTGCTTATTTATTTGGATTAAAAAAAAAGATTCAAGTAATTAATTTTAAAAAACATAAAATTCTTAACAAAAAAATTTCTGATATAAATTATTTATATCTTAAATTAGAAAATATTTTTATTGATGTTGAATCAAGTTGGCTTAATCCTAATAAAGTTAGATCAATTACAATTATTGGGTCTAAAAAGATGCTTTTTTTTAATGAGATGGACTCAATTGAACCGTTAAAAATTTTCAATAAATATGCGAATTATCCTAGAATTCAAAATTTTAAAAAAAAATTCTTTAATCAGAAAGCTAAAATATATCTTGGAAATAACTATTCTATAAAAGTTAAAGAAAAACCAAGTGTTCAAAATGAACTGATTTATTTTTTTAATTGTATAAATAAAAACAAAAAACCTTTTACAGACGGTTTTTTTGCAACTAAAATTTTGAAATTACTAAATTGAATTAATAATTTGTGTTATTTTTTTTACTTCTGTAATAGATAAATTAGGATTTATTGGTAAACTTAATCCTTGTTTAGAGACTTTTTCTGAATTTGGAAATTTTTGTGTTTTGAAGTTATTTCTAAAACACTCAAGTTGATTAATTGTTTTAGGGTAATGAAATCCATATTGAATTTTATTTAAATTAAAAATTTTGATTATTTTATTTCTTTTTTTTGTTAAAATTACATATTGATGATAAACAGCTCCTCTAGAATAATTTAATTTAACAATATTTTTATTATTGATCATTTTGTCATATAATTTTGCTATTTTTTTTCTTCTATTATTTAAAATATTCAATTGAGTTAATTTTCTAGATAAAATTGCAGCCTGAATAGTGTCCATTCTACTATTTACTCCTATCTGCGTATGTTTAAATTTCTTTGTTGAACCAAGATTTCTAAAATTTTTGATTTTATCATAATAGAACTTGTTGTTGGTAGTAATAATTCCAGCGTCACCATAAGCACCTAAATTTTTTCCCGGATAAAGGCTAAAACAAGATATATCAGCCAAAGAACCTACTCGCCTATCATTTAATTTAGCACCATGAGCTTGCGAACAATCATCAATAATAATAATTTTTTTCCGTTTAATAATTTTCTTAATTAATCTTAAATCAACTACCGAACCATATAAGTGAACTGGCATAATAGCTTTTGTTTTACTGGTTATTTTGCTTTTTATTGATTGGATATTAAGAGTTGGCTCATTTTCTTTTAAATCAATAAGAACTGGTTTTAAATTTGCATTTATAACTGCAAATGCCGTTGAACAATATGTCATTGCAGGTATTAAAACTTCAGAATTTTTTGGTAAATTAAGAATCTTTAGAGCAATAGTTAAAGCGTCAGTTCCATTACCACAAGTAATTGCATATTTAGAACCACAAAAATTTGAAAATTCTTTTTCAAATT
>QCJE01000035.1 GCA_003216235.1 Pelagibacteraceae bacterium AG-404-P07 | reverse complement strand
CACCCTGGAACTGGCCAATGAATCAAGTTTGTTTAAAGGTTATGCCAGCATTAGCATCTGGTTGTACAATGGTTTTAAAACCATCAGAACTTGCACCATTATCATCAATTATTTTAGCTGAACTTGTAGATGAAACTAAATTCCCAGCAGGTGTATTTAATTTGGTAAATGGTGATGGAGCTACTACTGGAGATGCGTTAACAAGTCATCCCGATGTAAATATGATCTCATTCACTGGATCAACAAGAGCTGGAGCATTAATTTCACAAAATGCTGCAAAAGATTTTAAAAGAGTAAGTTTAGAATTGGGTGGAAAAGGTGCAAACATTATATTCAATGATGCTGATCCTGAAGCAATAGAGAGAGGTGCTTTGAGGTGTTTTAGAAATTCAGGACAATCATGTAACGCACCTACAAGAATGCTTATTGAAAAATCAATGTACATTGAAGCTATTGAAAGATTAAAAAAATATACAGAAAGTTTTGAAGTAGGTGATCCCACAAAAGAAGGAGAACACATAGGGCCAGTTATTTCTGAGAATCAATATAATAAAATTCAAACTTTAATTAAAAAAGGAATTGACGAAGGAGCAAAATTGATTGCAGGTGGACCTGGTAAACCAAAAGGTTTTGAAAAGGGCTACTTCGTAAAACCCACGGTGTTTGCCGATGTAAATAACAATATGGATATTGCTAGAACTGAAATATTTGGACCTGTATTATCAGTTATGCCCTTTGAAACTGAAGAAGAAGCAATTGAAATTGCTAACGACACCCCTTATGGTCTGACAAACTATATTCAAACTCAAGATAAAGAAAAAGTAAAAAGAGTAGCAAGGAAATTAAGATCAGGAATGGTAGATGTAAATGGCGCTGGTATTGCAGTAGATGCACCTTTTGGAGGATTTAAACATTCAGGAATTGGTCGTGAAGCTGGGGAACATGGACTTGAAGAATTTTTAGAAGTCAAATCAGTAGGTGGCTGGAATAACTAATCATATATACTCTAGAAGTGTTCATTTTAGGCTAACATTAATTAAACATTGATAGGCAATACTTAAAGAGCATCAAAAAAAAATCATTTGTTTGTATTTAATATAGAAATCATTAGGTTTTCACTATTAACGTTGCGAAAAATTAACTAGTTATAACGCTAATACACAGAGGAGAAAAATATGAGTAGATCAAAATCGCTCTACAATGCAGATTTAGCACCAACTCCATCAAACAAAAAAAATTGGGGATGGTTCGAGATCTTTAACGTATGGGCAAATGATGTTCAGAGTTTATTTGGATATACTTTGGCAGCATCATTATTTATAGCTTCAGGATTAAATGGTTGGGCAGTATTTGCAGCGCTAATACTTGCTGGCTTTTTTATCATGTGGTTAGTAAACCTATCAGGTAAACCAAGTGTTAAACATGGTATTCCTTACCCAGTATTCGCCCGAGTAAGTATGGGTGTATTTGGTGCAAACTTTCCTGCAATGGCAAGAGGGCTTGTGGCAATGTTCTGGTATGGAGCACAAACATATGCAGCATCAACTGCTGTGGCACTTCTAATTACAGCTATTACTGGCAATCCTGGAACTGAAATGTTTTTAGGAATGACAGGAGTAATGTGGGTATCATTTATATTTGTGTCAGGATTCCAAGTTTACTTATTCTGGCAAGGAATAGATCTAGTAAGAAGATTCTTAAACTTTGCAGGACCAGCTGTTTATGTAGTTATGGTTCTATTGATGCTAGTAATTTGGTTTAAAGCTGGAGGAAGCCTTTTATCAGAAGTTGGAGAAATATTTTCTGGTGGAGCACGTTCAGGTGGATTTGAAGGTTTAGGTTCATTTGGTGCGTTCCTAGCAGTATTTTCAATTATGGTTGGATATTTTGCTGCTGTGGTAATTAACTTTGGTGACTTTGCTAGATTTGTTAAAAATGAAGATGAAATGAAAAAAGGTAACCTATGGGGATTAGTAGGTAATGTCGTTTTCTTTTCATTCATTACTTTAATGATTACTGGTGGAACAATTGCTATCTTTGGAGAATACGTAGCAAGTCCGACAGATATGGTAGCTAAGGTAGACAATATTGTATTAACAGTTGTTGCAGCATTTGCATTTTTTGCAGCAACAGTTGGTATTAATATGGTTGCAAACTTTATACCTCCTGCATATGACCTTGCAAACTTAATACCAAGCAAAATTAATTTCAGAACTGGTGGTTTAATTACAGCTGCTTTTGGTTTTGTTATTGGTGGTATGTGGGTTGCAGTAATTACTCAAATGGGAATGTTTCCATTTGTGAACACTTTAGGTGCAATTTTAGCTCCAGTGTTTGGTATAATGATTACTGACTACTATATAATCAAAAAACAAAGATTAGATGTTGACGACTTATTTAGTGACTCACCTAATGGTAAGTATCACTACAATGGTGGTTTCAATGGAAAAGGTATGCTGGCATGGGTACTATCGGGATACATTGCAGTTGGTACAGTTTGGCCAAACATCTTATTTTTTGGTATGGATGATTTCTTCGCTAACCTAGGTGGTGGTGGAGGATATGCTTGGATAATTGGAGCGTCATTAGGTGCTGTAATTCACTTAGCAATATCATCGTCAAAAAAATAATTAAATTTAAAATTAAAAGCCCATCAATTTTCATTGATGGGCTTTTTTTATGCTTGAAATTCTAAAGTAATATTTTCTTTATTTAGATCGTGAAGAATTAAATTGTCTCCTTCACCTAATCTATCTACAACCAAAAAATTCATATCTTCAGTCGAGATTAATGGAAAATGCCAAATACCTGGATTGTAATTTACTCCAATTCCTTTTGGTATAATGAAAGACTCAATTTTATTTACGTCTGGTTTGTCACCTTCAGGAGCAACAAAAGCTAAAAAAGTTGTTTCTTTCATTGGAATAAAAGCTTGGCTTCCTAATGGATGCTTTTCCATCATATCAACTTTCATAGGAAAAGATCTCTTTAGAGCAGAAAAAATACTAATAGTGGATTCACCATTATCTTTTTTTGTATTTAAATTTGCAATACCGTCATATCGTTT
>QCJE01000034.1 GCA_003216235.1 Pelagibacteraceae bacterium AG-404-P07 | reverse complement strand
TATTCATTCTGGAGAAATAATTGCTTTTACATCTTTGCCAGATTTTGACTTAAATAAAAGAGAAAAAATCACAGATAAAAATTTTATAAACAGAGTGAGCAAAGGCGTTTATGAATTTGGATCTGTTTTTAAAACTTTTACATTAGCTGCAGCTATTGATGAAAAATTATTAGAACCAGATACCGAATTTTATGATCTACCTAAATTTTTAACTTGTTATGGTTTTCCGATCAGAGAATATGATAATAAAATTCCATCAGATTTAAGTGCTGAACAAATATTAATAAGATCTGGAAATGTGGGATCAGTTAAAATTGGTCAGAAAGTTGGAGAGAAAAAATTTAAATCTTTTTTAACTAAAGTCGGTGTATTGGATGAAATTGACTTTGATATTCAGGAAGTCGGAAAACCAATTAAGTTTAATTGGGGAAAATGTCCTTTGGCAACAGCTTCTTATGGTCATGGAATTACAACTACATTAATTCAATTAGCCAAAGCTTATTCAATAATTTCAAATGGGGGATTTTATATTGATCCATCATTAGTTAAGAATGAAATAGTTTTAAAAAAAAAAAGAGTTTTAAATAAAGATGTTTCTAAAAAAATTTTACCAATCTTAAGAAAAATAGTTGCCACGAAAGAAGGAACAGCTTCACTCGCCAATGTTAATGGATATGAAATAGGTGGAAAAACAGGAACAGCAAATAAAAGTATTGATGGAGTTTATTCAAATGAAAAAATTAATACATTTGTATCTGTCTTTCCAATTTCTAGACCGCATTTTGTAATGGCAGTTATGTTAGATGAAAGCTCACGAAATGAAAATTATGTATATAATTATAGAGATGGATCAAATTTTAAATTATTAGGAACTCCAAGAAATACAGCTGGTTGGACAACTGTTGAAGTGACTGGTCAAATTATAGATAAGATTGGGCCCATTTTAGCCACAAAGTACTTAGAAATTAATTAGGAATGTACCTTAAGGATTTTTTTTCAAATATAAAAAAGAAATATACAAAATATTTTTTTTCAAATATTGCTTTTGATAGTTCGAAAGTAAAAAAGAATTATATTTTTTTCGCTATTAAAGGAAATAATTTTGATGGACATGATTTTATTGATCAAGCCATAAAAAAAGGTTCTAGAATAATAGTTCATGAAAAAAAATTTACAGGTTTAAAAAATGGAGTTTTATTTCTATATTCAAAAAATATAAGAAAGCAATTAGCTCAAATTTCTTTTAAATTAAATAATTCAATACCATCTAATTTAGTGGCGGTAACAGGCACTAATGGAAAATCTTCAGTTGCTGATTTTTATTTTCAAATTCTTAAATTGAATAACAAAAAAGTTGCTTCGATTGGAACTTTAGGTATTAAAACAAATAATTCATTTAATGAATTAAATAATACTACAATAGACCCTATCAATTTAAGTAAAATTCTTACAAAACTAAAAAAACAAAAAATTGAAAACGTAATAATGGAAGCATCCAGCCATGGTTTAGATCAAAATCGACTAGATGGATTAAAATTTAATGTGGGAGTTTTTACAAATTTATCTCATGATCACCTAGATTATCATAAATCAATGAATAAATATTTAATGGCAAAGTTATATTTATTTCAAAATCTGATAAATAAAAATAAGGATGTGGTAACTGATCAATCTATTTCTCAATATGCAATTCTAAAAAAGATTTGTAAAAAAAACTCACTTAGATTGAATACTTTTTCTAAAAATAACAAATATTCCAAAATTAAACTTAAAAGCTATGGTTATGATAAAGAAAAATTAATTATCGAAATAAAAAATAAGAATAAAGATTATAAAATTAGTTTAAATCTAATCGGCAAAATCCAAATTAAAAATTTGATGATGGCTATAATCGCTGCAGAAAAAAGTAATTTATCTTTTGAAAAAATTGTTAAATGTATTCCTAAAATAGTCCCCATAAATGGAAGATTAGAAAATATTGGAAAAATTAAAAATAATTCAAAAGTCGTGTTAGATTATGCACACACCCCTGAAGCATTAAAAACAGCATTGGTTAATTTAAAAGATCAATTTCCTGACAAAAAAATATCTATTGTATTTGGATGTGGAGGTGAAAGAGATAGATTTAAAAGACCATTGATGGGTCGTATTGCAGCTCAATATTGTAAAAAAATTTATTTAACAGATGACAATCCTAGAAAAGAAAATCCTAATTTAATAAGGCATGAAATTAAAAAGGGTATAAAAAGTAAAAATATTTTTGAAATAAAAGATAGGAAAAAAGCAATTAAAGAATCAATATTTAATCTTAAAAGTTCAGAAATTTTATTAGTTGCTGGAAAAGGTCATGAAAATACCCAAACATATAAGAATAATGTAAGATTTTTTTCTGATAAAGATATTATTATTAAGTCGATTAATCTTAAAAATAAAAATTTATCTAATGATATTAAGTTAAATATTATTAAAGAAATTTCTAAATCAAAATTATCATTTAAAAATTTAAAATCAAATAAAGTGGTTATTAATTCTAAACAAGTAAAGAGAAATGATATTTTTTTTACAATTAAAGGAAGAAAGAAAGATGCTCACAAATATTTGAGAGAGGTTTCTAAAAATAAGGCATTAATTGCAGTTGTAGAAAGGATCGATAATAATCTTAAATATACAAAACAATTAAAAGTAAAAGATACATTAAAATTCTTAATAAATTCTGCAAAGAGTTATAGAGAAAGTTTAAACTCTAAAATCATTGCAATTACAGGAAGTTGTGGAAAAACTTCCTTGAAAGACATGTTAGGTCTTTCATTAAATAAGTATTATCAAACTACTTATTCGAAAAAATCATTTAACAATAAATATGGAGTTCCTTTAAGTTTATTAAGTATCAATGAGAGAGATAAATTTGGAGTACTTGAAGTTGGGATGGATAAAAAAGGGGAAATAAATTTTCTCTCAGATATTATAAAACCCGATGTAGGAGTTATAACCAACATAAGCTTTGCACATATAAAAAATTTTAAAAATATTTCTCAAATTGCGTCTGCCAAAGGAGAAATAATTAACAATATAAATCCTAATGGTTATTTAGTC
>QCJE01000033.1 GCA_003216235.1 Pelagibacteraceae bacterium AG-404-P07 | reverse complement strand
CTTTTACTTAATTGAGGTTCACAAAATATTCTTGATTTTGGATATATTGTTTCTTGCAAAATTTGTATAGACTTTTTTGCAACATCGAAACCTCCTTTAACTCCTTTTAAAGTAACAATCTTAAAATTATCGAGTGAAGTATGGTATTCTGGATATTCTCCATATTTTGTTCTAAATATTGATGATATGGGCAAATCTATACCCGGTGAATTAAATTGTCTTTCGTCTGAACCTCTTTTTAAAAAAGAATAAACCTTGTAATTCTTTATTTTTAATTTCTCATAAGCTTCTTTTAATGCGTAATCTGATGGAGAATTCTGATATTTTGAAAACATACATGAATGTTGTCTTTCATCGCCTATACAAGATAAATTAAAGCCCCCAATCACATTTTGTTTTAACATTTTTAGATTTTTACTTAAGTAAGATATTGATCCAATAGTTTCTGGTATAAATATAAATCTTAATGTCTTATTTAATTTTTTTTTTTTAAAATAGTTTATTAAGCCCATTGAAACTATAGGACCTGATAATTCATTGTTTGCCATTGAAGGATGACAAATATAGGTCGATATCATTATTTCTTGTTTCGATTTTCCTTTTAAAATTATTTCACCATAAGTTAAATTACCTTTTGTATTTAATTTTGAATCTATTATTATTCTAAATTTATCTCTAGATGAATAATCTTTTTTAATCTTTTTATAATGATTATATGAAATAGAAAAACCCCATCTTCTTTTATAGTATGATGTAACATAAGGAATCGCAGTTGGTTGATTTTTTAGATAATATAAACTTTCTAAGAAATCTTTTTTATTCAATAGTTTTTTGATTGGGATTGAATATCCTAATAAATGAAGATTATTTTTTCTAAAATCAATTATCTTTTTATTATTTTTATCTAATACATAGGCATCTTTGACATTCCACTCTTCGGGAATTTTCCAATCAAAAGCTTTTGTTCCGGATTTAATTTTTTTTATTTTTAGTTTTGGAAATTCTTTTTTAATAATTTTAAGTGTTTTTAATACACCTTGTCCTGTTAAACTTCTGTTTAATAAAAATAATCTATTTTTGGCAATATTATAATATTTGCTTATCATTTAATAACTCTGCTTGTGCCGCTGCTAATCTAGCAATAGGTACCCTATAAGGTGAACATGAAACATAATCTAAGCCTACTTTTGCACAGAAAAAAATACTTTGTGGATCACCACCGTGTTCACCACATATGCCAAGTTTAATTTTTTTATTTTGTTTCTTCCCACTTGAGACTGCAATTTCAACTAAATTTTTAACTCCATCATCGATTGAGATAAACGGGTCAATGCTAAATATCTTATTATCTAAGTAATCATTTAAAAACTTTCCACTATCATCTCTGCTTATGCCAAAAGTTGTTTGAGTTAAATCATTCGTTCCAAAACTAAAAAATTCAGCATGTTTAGCAATATCCTTAGCTTTGATAGCTGCCCTAGGTAATTCGATCATTGTGCCGACTAAAAATTCTATTTTTACTTTATTTCTATTTTGAACATTTCTAGCAGTATTAATAACTAAATCTTTCATAATCTTAATTTCAGCTTCAGTAGATACAAGTGGTATCATTATTTCAGGTAGAGCTGATTTTTGTTTATTTTTTTTTAGATCTGTTAAAGCCTCAAAAATTGCTTTACACTGCATTTCATAAATTTCTGGAAAAGAAATGCCTAATCTACAACCTCTATGACCAAGCATTGGATTGTGTTCATGAAGCTCGTCTATTCTTGACTCTAATTCCTTCTTATCTACCCCAAGAACATCTGCAACATCAGAAATCTCTTTATCAGATTTTGGTAAAAACTCATGCAATGGTGGATCTAATAATCTAACAGTGACTGGTAAGCCATGCATAATTTTAAAAATTTCAATAAAATCTTTTTTTTGATGTGGTAAAAGTTTTTCTAATGCCCTTGCTCTATCCTCTTGTGTTTTTGACAAAATCATTTCTCTTACTGATAAAATTCTTTCCTCATCAAAAAACATATGCTCTGTCCGACAAAGACCTATTCCTTCAGCACCAAAGTCCCTAGCAGTTTTTGTGTCTAATGGTGTTTCAGAATTTGTTCTAATTCTTAATTTTCTTATCTTGTCAGCCCAGCTCATTAATTTAGAAAAATCTCCTGATATCTCTGGTTTTACAGTTGGAACAGTACCTAAAATTATCCTTCCAGTAGAACCATCAATTGTAATTGTATCTCCTTCTTTAACTTCTACTGAAGAAGTTTTAAAAATTTTTTTATCATAATTGATATCAATTTCACTTGAACCAGAAACGCAAGGTCTTCCCATGCCTCTTGCTACAACTGCTGCATGACTAGTCATACCACCTCTTGCAGTTAAAATTCCTTTTGCAGCATGCATCCCTTGAATATCTTCTGGAGATGTTTCTACTCTTACTAAAATTGTATCTTGCATCATATCGTTTAATCTTTCAGCCTCCTCTGAGTTAAAAACTACCTTTCCACTTGCTGCACCAGGAGAGGCTGGTAAACCACTTGCAATCACTTCAATAGAACTTTTTTCGTTTAAAGTTGGATGTAGCAGTGTGTCTAAAGAATTGGGATCAATCCTATTAACAGCTTCATTTTTAGAAATTAATTTTTCCTTTACCATATCAACAGCAATTTTTACTGCAGATTTTGATGTTCTTTTGCCTGAACGGGTTTGTAATATCCAAAGTTTATTATTTTCAACTGTGAATTCCACATCTTGCATATCTTTATAATGTTTCTCTAACTTTTTTAAAATTTTGTATAATTCGGAGTATACTTTAGGCATAGATTCTTCCATTGATGCCTCTTTTACTTTTGCTTCTTTTTTTGCTTTTTTAGTTATGTATTGTGGTGTCCTAGTCCCAGCAACAACGTCCTCACCTTGAGCATTAATAAGATACTCTCCATAAATATCATTTGATCCATCTGAAGGGTTTCTTGTAAACACAACGCCTGTTGCACAATCGTTCCCCATATTTCCAAAAACCATAGATTGTACATTTACAGCAGTTCCCCACTCAGAAGGAATCTGATTCAATTTTCTATATATTTTTGCACGATTACTTTCCCAAGATAAAAACACCGCACTAATAGCACCGAAT
>QCJE01000032.1 GCA_003216235.1 Pelagibacteraceae bacterium AG-404-P07 | reverse complement strand
AATTTATACTTTGGTTTATCTATTGGATCTTGCCAAATTAACTCTTCTTTAGGAACATCACCACCTAAATAGCAAGCTTTAGGCCCCATATCTCTGTGAGTTAACTTAAACCATGCTCTTGCAAATGCATCATGAAACTCTTTTGGGTTTTCATGAAAATGTTTTGTGATTGGACCATAACTCGGGTCAACTTTTAGAGAAATATCTGTAGTTTGCATCATTGGAGGATGAACTACATTTTTATCATGCGCATCTGGAACCATTTTTATTTCTTGTCCATTTTTTTTTGGCGTCCATTGATGAGCGCCAGCTGGGCTTTTAGTGAGTTCCCACTCATGACCATATAGACAATCTAGGTATCCCATATCCCATTTAATTGGATTTTGAGTCCATGCACCTTCTATACCGCTACTAATTGTATCCACACCTTTTCCAGATTTGTAACCACTATTCCATCCAGTAGCTTGATCTTGAATTTTTGATGCTTCTGGATCCGGACCTTTATGTGATTCTGGGGCTGCACCATGTGATTTACCAAATGTATGGCCTCCAGCAACTAATGCTGCTGTTTCATAATCATTCATTGCCATTCTTCCAAATGTTTCTCTGATATCATGAGCTGCAAGCAATGGATCAGGATTTGCATCAGGTCCTTGAGGATTAACATAAATTAGCCCCATATGCGATGCTCCCAGAGGCTGCTCTAAATCTCGTTTACCACTATATCTTTTAACATCTAACATTTCTTTCTCTGAACCCCAATAAATATCATCCTCTGGTTCCCAAATGTCTTCTCTACCTGCTCCAAAACCAAATGTTTTAAAACCCATTGAGTCTAATGCTACATTACCCACCAAAATAAAAAGATCTGCCCAAGATATTTTTTTTCCATATTTTTGTTTGATAGGCCACAAAAGCAATCTTGCTTTATCTAAATTAACATTATCAGGCCAAGAATTTAAGGGCGCAAAACGTTGATTACCTGTTCCAGCTCCACCTCTACCATCTCCTGTTCTATAGGTACCCGCTGCATGCCATGCAAGTCTAATAAATAATGGACCATAATGTCCATAATCTGCAGGCCACCAATCTTGTGAATTAGTCATCAATTTTTTTAAATCTTTTTTTAATTCTTTAAAGTTTAGTTTTTTGAACTCTTTTGAGTACTTAAACTTTTTATCCATTGGGTTCGATAAATTTGAGTGTTGACTTAAAATTTTAAGATTTAAGCTATTTGGCCAGAAATCTCTGTTTGTTTGGCCTCTTCCTGCAGAGAACTTCGCTGGTGTTCCTGCCCCTGTAAAAGGACATTTGCTTAACTCTTTTGCTTTAAAAGATTCGTTTTTAAAATTCTCAGTACTCATAGATATCTCCTTAATTATTTAGCTTAAAATCTACTTTATAATGGTTCTAAAAAAGTGTCAATTGTATAATAATGACGCTGAATTATTTGAGTGCTTAATCTTCTAGTTTGACTAGAACTTCTACAGATTTTATTTTTTTTCCATTAATTTTTTTTAAAATATTTATTGGTCCAACATCAGAATTTTCTAAATCAATTAATTTTTCCTCTTTCAAATCATAAAAATGGTGATGATCTGAAACGTTTGTATCAAAATAAGTTTGATTAGAATTAATTGGAATTTGCTTTAAATATCCTTTTTTTTCAAAAGCATGAACAGTATTGTAAATAGTAGCTAAAGAGATTTTGTTATTTAATTGTTTCTTAATTTTGTTTGCTAAGTCATTAATAGTGAAATGAAATGTTTTTTCAGTATCAAACAAAACTTCACATATTTGGAGCCTTTGTTTAGTGGGCCTTAGTCCTGAATTTCTTAGTTTTTCAATGTATTTCACTATTAATATAATGTTAGTTATAATTGTTCTAAACTGACTTAAAAAGTATATTATATATTAATAAAATCAAGTAAATAAGAGTACTCAATTTTATGAAAAAAAATTCATACTCATTTAAAGAGTTGATTGATTGTGGCAATGGCCAATTATTTGGTCCAGGTAATGCTAAATTACCTCTTCCACCAATGTTAATGTTTGATAGAATTACTGAAATAAATGATGTCAATGGAGCATTTAACAAAGGTTCGCTAAAAGCTGAGTTAGATATTAAAAAAGATTTGTGGTTCTTTGATTGTCATTTTAAAGGAGATCCGGTGATGCCTGGGTGCCTTGGTCTAGATGCTATGTGGCAGCTAGTTGGTTTTTATTTGGGTTGGATTGGAAACCCCGGAAAGGGAAGAGCTTTAGGAGTAGGAACTGTAAAGTTTACTGGAGAAGTATTACAAAATGTAAAATTGGTTAAGTATGAAATCGATATGAAAAAAATTATGTCCCCGGGGGGAACTACTGTTGGTTTAGCAAATGGAGTGCTTTTTGCAGATCAAAAAAAAATTTATTCAGCAGATAACTTAAAGGTAGGATTATTTAAATAATGAGAAGAGTAGTTATTACAGGATTAGGAGTAGTATCTTGCTTAGGAAATAATCAGGAAGAAATTCATCAATCTTTATTAAATTCTAAATCAGGTATTTCTTTTTCTGAAGAATATAAAGAACATAACCTTAAAAGCCATGTTCATGGCAAACCTAATATTAAACTTGAGGATCATATAGATAGAAAAACAATTAGATTTATGGGTTCAGGTTCAGCCTATAACTATATTGCGATGAAAGAGGCAATTGAAGACTCAGGACTAGAGGAAAATGAAGTAAGCAATTTTAAAACTGGAATAGTAATGGGTTCAGGTGGACCTTCAATTGAAAATGTAATTTTGGCAGCAGATAAAACAAGAGCTAAAACCCCAAAATTAATGGGACCATTTATTGTTCCCAGAACAATGGCAAGTACAGCTTCTGCAACATTAGCAGTTCCATTTAAAATCAAAGGAACTAATTACACAATGAGCTCTGCTTGTGCAACGAGTGGTCATTGCATTGGAAATTCTATGGAATTAATTCAAATGGGCAAACAAGATGTTGTATTTGCAGGTGGTAGTGAAGAAATTCACTGGGCGATGACTGCAATGTTTGATGCCATGACAGCTTTATCATCAAAGTATAACGATAATCCTGAGACAGCATCAAGAGCATATGATAAAACTAGAGACGGTTTTGTAATTGCTGGTGGTGGTGGTGTGCTAGTTCTTGAAG
>QCJE01000031.1 GCA_003216235.1 Pelagibacteraceae bacterium AG-404-P07 | reverse complement strand
TACCAAAATACTTGGATAAATGTTAATCAAAAAATATTAAGCATTATAAATGAAAATTGAAATTGCAAAAACAGAGGTAATCCATTTTATCGGAATAGGTGGAATAGGGATGAGTGGCCTTTCACTAATAATGAGAGGAAAAGAATTCAAAGTTCAAGGCAGTGATATAGCTTTAAATAAAAATATTGAGAGATTAAGAAAGGAAAAAATTAAAGTTTTTATCGGTCATAAAAAACAACATCTAAAGAAAGCAACGATAGTTGTAGTTTCATCAGCCATTAAAAAAAATAATCCTGAATTATTAGAGGCAAAAAAGAAAAATTTACCCATTATTAAAAGAGGAAAGATGCTAGCTCATATTGTATCACTAATGAAAAATATTGTAGTAGTCGGATCTCATGGAAAAACTACAACTACTTCTCTTGTGGCTTCAATTTTTCAAAAAACAAAATTAGATCCAACAATTATTAATGGTGGAGTAATTAATTCATTAAAAAATTCTGCAAAATTAGGAAAAAGTGATTGGTCAATTTTAGAAGCTGATGAATCAGATGGTAGTTTTGTACATATACCACCTACTTATTCAATAATAACAAATATAGACAGAGAGCATATGGATTTTTATAAATCTATGGATGATTTAAAGGATTATTTTATAAAATTTTTAGAAAAAGTCCCATCGTTTGGGAAATCATTTATATGCATCGATGATAAAACTAATTTGGATCTTCTTAAAAGATTAAAAAGTAAAAATTATTTTACTTATGGAATAAATACAAAATCAAACTTTTTGATTCAAAATATAAATCAAAAAAAGGAATTTACTGAGTTTGATATAACTATAAATGTACCCAATAAAAAGAAACAAAAAATTAAAAAAATTAAAATACCTTTAATTGGCCTACATAATGTAAGAAACTCAGTTGCAGCAGCTGCTATAGCTATTACAGTTGGAATATCAATTAAAGATATAAAAGGTGGACTATTACGATTTAAAGGTGTTCAAAGACGATTCAACAAAATATTTACTTTTAACAAAGTTGATTTTTTTGATGATTATGCACATCACCCAACTGAAATCAAAACAGTTTTAGACGGAGTAAATAAAGTTTATGGAGAATATGAAAAAGTTTGTATATTTCAACCTCACAGAATTTCAAGATTAAAAGATCTTAGAAAACAATTTTCTTTTGCTTTTAAAAAAGCTGATGTAGTTATTTTGTGTCCAATATATACTGCGGGAGAAAAAATTAAATTAGGTTTTGATTATCTTAAATTTGCAAAAGAAATTATAAAAGATTCTAAGGTTAAATTATTTTTAATAAAAAATAATTATGAATTAGCAAAATTTCTTAAACACAATATCTATGGAAAAAAAATAGTCATTGGAATGGGTGCAGGTACAATATCTAATTGGATAAGAAAACTTCCAAAATTAATGAAATGAGTCAAGATCATTTAAAAATCTTATTAGCTGAGTTTGGTTCAAATGTAAAATTTGAACAAGATTTAAAAAAAAAAACTTGGTTTAATATTGGCGGAAAATCAAAGGTGTTTTATAAAGCTGACAATTTAAAAGATTTAATAAATTTTATAAAAAAATTAAAAAATAAAGAGCGAATTTTTATACTTGGAGCAGGCTCTAATACTTTGATAACAGATAATTTATTTGATGGAATTGTTATTAAACTAAGCAAAAACTTTAATAATATTTCTTTACTTGGTGAAGATATAATAATAGCTGGCAGCGGTGTATTGGATAAAACTTTATCAGATTTCGCAATTGAAAACAATTTAAGTGGATTTGAATTTTTATCTTGTATACCTGGAACTATAGGAGGTGGAATAAGAATGAATGCTGGTTGCTTTGGATGCGAATTTAAAGATATATTAATTTCGATTCAGGCTATTGATAAGTTAGGAAATGTAATAACAATTCCTTCAAAAGATATAAAATTTGAGTATAGGAATAACAATCTTTCTGAGGATCTTATTTTTTTAAGTGCATCCTTTAAAGGTAAAAAATCAAAAAAGAAACAGATTATAGAGAAAACAAATCATTTAAAAATAGAGAAGGATAAAAACCAACCTACTAAAATTAAGACAAGTGGAAGTACATTTAAAAATCCAATTAATCAAACTAAAAGAAAAGTTTGGGAACTAATTAGAGCCTCAGTCCCACTGAATAAAAGCTTTGGAGATGCATATATATCAGAAAAACATTGTAATTTTTTTGTGAATAAAGGAAATGCGAAGTTTGATGATATGAAAAATTTAATAGACTATGTGTCTGATAAAGTTTTGGAAAAAACTGGAATTAGCTTGGAAAAAGAAATTAAAATATTGGAATAACTTGAAAAAAAAAATACTTATAATTTCTGGTGGTATATCAAAGGAAAGATTAATTAGTCTTGATACAGGTAAACAAGTTGCTAAAGAACTAAAAAAAAATAATTATAATGTAAAAATTACAGAGCCAGATTTTACTTTAATTAAAGTTATTAACTCATTTAAACCAGATGTTATCTTTAATGCATTACATGGTCAATTTGGAGAAGACGGTTATATTCAAACAATTTTAGAGACAACTAATATACCATACACTCACTCTGGACCAATTGCATCATCTATTGCAATGGATAAAATCATTTCAAAAAATATATTTATCAAAAATAAAATTTTGACACCTAAGTTTATAGAATATTCATTTGATGAAACAAATTCAAATATAATAAAAAAAATTGAGAAAAAATTAAAATTTCCAGTAGTTATTAAACCTATAAATGAAGGCTCAAGTGTTAATGTATTTATCTGTACAAAATCAAATATATTTAAAAATTTAAAAATATTAAAAGAATATAAAAAAATTATTATTGAGGAATTTATCCCAGGTAGAGAAATACAAGCTGCAATAATAAATTCAAGAAAACTTGGGGCAATTGAACTTAAACCTAAAAGAAAATTTTATGATTACCAGGCAAAATATAATCCAAAAGCAAAAACAAAACATATTATCCCGGTAAATTTAAAAACAAAGGATTATGAAAAATTAAGAATGGTTTTACTAATTCAATTGGTTGAAATCTTGGCAATAAATATAAATCAATCCATCTCTTTGATCCTTTAACTTCTACCCCAAAAAATGGAACTAGAAATAAAAATATGATTGAGAGAAAAAAAACAGCTGTAGAAATTCTGAATAGATTTTCTTGGCTTATTGCTG
>QCJE01000030.1 GCA_003216235.1 Pelagibacteraceae bacterium AG-404-P07 | reverse complement strand
TAAGTTGGGTTGTAAGATTTATGCAACACCTTTTACGGCAGTGTTGATTAAAGAAAAATTTAAAGAGAAGCACATTGATATAACTAAAGATTTAAAAATTGTAGAATTAAATGGAAAAGTTAATTTAGATCCTTTTGAAGTTGAGTATATAACATTAACTCACTCTATATTAGAACCTAATGGTCTTAAAATTCAAACTCCAGCGGGAGTAGTTTTACATACAGGTGATTGGAAGGTAGATCCTAATCCATTAATAGGAGGCGAGATAAATACAAAAAGATTAAAAGAAATTGGCGACGAAGGAGTATTGGCAATGATTTGTGACTCTACCAATGTTTTTAGCGCTGGTAGATCAGGATCTGAGTTAGATGTAAGAAAAAACATGCTTAATATAATGAGTAGGTTAAAAAAAAGAATAATAATTACCTCGTTTGCATCTAATGTAGCAAGAATGGAGACAGCTTTTTATTGTGCTGAAAAAACTGGAAGACAAATATCTTTAGTAGGTAGATCAATGCACAGAATATATAAAGCTGCGAGACAATGTGGATATCTAAAAAATACAATTGATCCTATAGATCCAAGAGAAGCAAAAAATATTTCTAGAGAAAAAATAGTATATCTTTGTACAGGAAGCCAAGGAGAACCTATGGGAGCTATGATGAGAATTTCTAACTATACCCATCCTGATGTTTTTATCGAAAAAGATGATGCTGTTATATTTTCGTCAAAAATAATACCAGGGAATGAAAAGAAACTTTACAAACTTCATAATCAATTAGTAAAAGATGGAATAGAAGTAATTTCAGAAGAAAGTGAATTTATTCATGTATCTGGTCATCCAAATAGAGAAGATCTAAAAGATATGTATAATTGGGTAAAACCTAGATGTGTGATACCAGTTCATGGTGAACACAGACACATGATAGAACATATAAATTTTGCAAAAGAAATGCAGGTACCATATCCAGTACAAGTAGAGAATGGTGATATTGTAAAATTAGCTCCAGGTGATTATCCCGAAGTTTATGACAAAGCTCCAAGTGGTAGATTATACTTAGATGGAAATGTTAGTGTAGAAGAGAACTCTAACTCTATAAAAGATAGAAAAAATTTAGGTACAAATGGATATCTAGAGATTACAATTTTGATTACACCAAAAGGAAATATTCACAATAATCCAATAATTACATTTAGAGGACTACCTATTTATGACACTGATGAGTTTATTTATGGGTTAGAGGAAGAAATAGAAAAAACTACGAGAACTTTTAAGCTAGGAAATAAAGGACAAGAACATAATCTTATAGATGCTTTGAAAATTGCATCAAGGAAATTTACTAAAGAAAAAACTGGGAAGAAACCTTTTACTAATATTAATTTAGTCAACATTTAATGAGTATTACAGGCTTAGCCATAATTTATATAATCATTTGGTGGATTGTATTTTTTGCAATTTTACCCATCGATGTGGATAGGATTAAGATCAAAAAAATTGAAGGCGAGGATCCAGGATCACCAGAAAATCCTAAAATGTTAAAGAAATTCATTTATTGTACCCTAATTACAACCGTTTTATTCATCATAATTTACTTGTTAATGAAGTTTGAATATTTGAACTTAAGAAATATAATCAGTTAACATGTATATTTCAAAATCATTTATCCCTATTTTAAAAAACAACCCTTCAGAGGCAAAAATTAAATCTCACCAATTAATGCTTAGGGTTGGAATGATTAAACAATCTTCAGCTGGAATTTATTCTTGGTTGCCCCTTGGTTTTAAGGTTATGAAAAAAATTGAAAGAATAGTTAGAGAAGAGCAAAATAATATTGGTGTTCAAGAAATATTAATGCCAACAATTCAATCTAGTGAGATTTGGAAGGAAAGTGGAAGATATGAAGATTATGGGGAGGAGATGTTGAGAATAAAAGATCGTCAAGATCGAGAAATGCTTTATGGACCAACGAATGAAGAGTTAGTTACAGATATATTTAGATCTTCAATCAAATCTTATAAATCTTTACCACAACTTTTGTATCATATTCAGTGGAAATTCAGAGATGAAATAAGACCGAGATTCGGAATAATGAGATGTAGAGAATTTTATATGAAAGACGCATATTCATTTGATGTATCAGATGAAGAAGCAAATTTTTCTTATAATAAATTTTTCTTATCCTATCTTAAAACTTTTAAAAGATTGAATCTTACAGCTATCCCGATGGCTGCAGACACAGGTCCTATAGGAGGAAGTCTTTCACATGAATTTATTATTTTAGCTGATACGGGTGAGAGTAAAATTTTTACAGACAAAAGAGTCTTTGAATTAAGCACTGATGATGCAAAATTAGAAAAAAATTCTTTGTTAAATATGAGAAAAAAATATGAACAGTATTACTCAGTGACAGATGAAAAGTTTAAAAAAGATGAGTTTGAAAAAAATGTTTCAGAAAAAAATAGGCTTATAACAAAGGGAATTGAGGTGGGACACATTTTTTATTTTGGAGATAAATACTCAAAACCAATGGGTGCATCAGTTGATTTACCTGGAGGAAAAAAAGATTTTGTAAAAATGGGCTCTTATGGAATAGGTGTGTCCAGATTAGTAGGGGCAATTATTGAGGCTAAATATGATGAAAAGAATGAAGTCATGAAATGGCCAATTTCTGTTGCACCATATGATATTGCAATAATTCCTATGATAAATAAAAATGATAATACAGCATTAGATCAAGCGAATAAAATTTATTTGGAATTAGAGAAAAATAATATTGATGCGATAATAGATGATACTGATGAAAATTTTTCTTCTAAAATAAAAAAGATGAATCTAATTGGAGCTCCTTATCAAATTATTATTGGAAAAAAATCTGATGGTCATTTATTAGAATTTAAAGAAGTTGGAAAAGATTCTCAAAAAATTAAATTACAAAATATCATCAAGATAATAACTGAACAAAAAGTAAAAAATTGATTTCTCAATTAGAAAAAGAAATTACTTTTAGATTTTTAAAAGCCAGAAAAAATGATGGTTTTTTAAATATCATTTCAATTTTTTCGTTTATCGGAATTGGATTAGGTGTAGCTGTTTTAATAGTAGTTATGTCAGTCATGAATGGTTTTAGAACTGAATTAATTAATAAGATTGTTGGATTTAATGCACATGTAACTGTTAAACCATACGAACATAAAATTAATATAGAGAAGATAAATAATAAAAATTTAGATCTTATTAGTGATAATGTAATTTTGAGTAATTCTGCGGAAGCAATTATAATTAATAACGATACCTCAAAAGGTATAGTTTTAAGAGGATACTCAGGTCAAGATTTTTCCAAGATAAAGATTATTCAAGAAAAAACTTTTATTGGAGATAGAAATAATCTCATAAAAAATTCTATATCTATTGGAAAAGAACTAAGTTTTATTTTAGATGTAAAAATTGGAGATAGCATAACTCTAATGTCTTCATCAGGTGTTGAGACCATAATAGGAAATTTACCTAAACAAAAAACTTTTGAAATTTCATCTTTATTTGAAAGTGGTTTAGTAGATTTTGATACTAACATAGCCTTTATAAACTTAGAAACTTTAGAAGAATTCGTAAATTTGGATCCCCAAAAAAGAAACCTAGAGATTTATTTAAAGAATCCGCAAAATATAGAAAAACAAAAATTGATTGTCCAAAAAATTTTTCCCGATGAATTTATTTACACTTGGTCTGATATGAACAAATCTTTATTTTCTGCTTTAAAAGTTGAAAGAAATGTAATGTTTATAATTTTATCATTAATCATAATAGTTGCA
>QCJE01000029.1 GCA_003216235.1 Pelagibacteraceae bacterium AG-404-P07 | reverse complement strand
ATAATTTTTTGATATTTATATGAAAAAAATTTTGATATTTATTTTTGGACGTCAGTCAAAAATTTTCAAGTACTTTTCAATATTAAGAAACTCTTATAAAACGTTAAAAAAAATATTACCTTTGATAAAAATTGATAAATTTAAATTTATTCTTAAAATTATTAAAGGTCATAATTATGCAGAGTTTCAGATTGACTTAGATAAGGAAAAAAAATATTTTGAAAAAAAATATCAATTTAATTACGATGATTGGTTCTCACATAATATCAATATTTGGAAAATGTATTTAAATAGATTAAAAGAAATTAGATATTTAGAAATAGGTTCTTTCGAAGGAAGATCAGCAGTTTTCGTGGGTGAATTAGATAATATTAAAGAAATTACTTGTGTAGATACATTTGAAGGAAGTGATGAGCTAAATGAAATTAATTTTGATTTGGTTTATAAAAATTGTTCACAAAATTTAAATAAATTAAAAATACCATATAAATTGATAAAAGATACATCCCACAATTTTTTTAAAATTAATAGTTATAAGTTTAATGTAATTTATATTGATGGGTCTCATTTTTATGAAGATGTAAAAAAAGATTTTATAAACTCTATGAATTGTCTAGAAGAGGGAGGAATTTTAATTTGTGATGACTTTTATTGGTTTTTCTACGAAAAAATAGAACAAAATCCGATAGGTGCTATATTAGAATGTTATGAGAGTTATAAAAAAAATTTAGATATATTATTTATAAATCATCAAATAATTTTTAAAAAATTAAAAACTATTTAAAAGACGTCCAAAAATCGAGTCGTTAGAGGTTAAAGGTTATATATTAAAAAATGGAAAGCGATTTATTTCAAGAAATAGTAAAAAGTTATAAAATTAGCATTTCTTCTATTCCTAAATACTCAAAATCAAAACATTGGCAAAAGTATTTTGACAATGACTTTCATAAATTAATTTCTGAAGATAATTTAGAATTTTTTAGAAAAAATGGTTTGAGTGATGGTTTAGATAATAGAAGACTAGAAAATCTAGAATACTTAGAATTAGAATTTAATTCTTTTTTAAACTATTTAAAAACGGAAGAAATAAATTTTGGAAAAATTCAAAATTTATTTCCTAATATAAATACTGGTGATTTACCAATATTTTTAACAAAAAATAACCATTTTATTGATACTAAATTTATTTCTACGATTAAATATTATTTGTTATTTGAAAAACTTATTTTTAACAAAAATAGTATTTCCACAAATAATATTCATATCCTTGATATAGGAGGTGGTTTTGGTGCTTTAATTTCTGTCTTAATTCGAAGTGATTTTCTAAAAACAAAAAATGTTAAATATTTTTTAATAGATCTTCCAGAAACAAATCTTTTATCAAATTATTACTTAGGAAAACAATTTCCAGAAAAAAGAATTCTAAATATGAATACAAAAAATCTTACTAAGGAAACTTTATCTATTAATGATTTGAATAATTTTGATATATTCATCTTACCAACCAATTCCAATATTTCTGATGAAATTAAATTTGATTTTATCAATAATAGAGCGTCTATGATGGAAATGAATTTTGAACAAATCAAAATATATTTTAATTTTATTCAATCGAGAATTAAACTTGGAGGATATTTTTCAAATATAAATCGATACTATAAAGATAGTGTGGGAGAAAAAATTTATCTTCATAAGTATCCATATGACGATAATTGGACAATTTGTCATTCAGTGCCTCTAGAAAGGAGATCACATTTTTTAATAACAAAAAGGGTTAATTATAAAACATCTGAAGTTCAAAAAGAAATGAGAAAAATAAAATTAATATCAAAATTACATTCACCACCGTCAATGATACCACTTCAAATATATAATATTTATAGAAATTTAAAAAAAAAATTAAATAAATCTAACTAAACTTTACTCTCCACATATCGTCTAATTAAGTTTTCAACTATATTTGACATTTTTCTCTTATCGTGAATCTTAAAATTAAGGAGATTACTTAAAATTAGTTTTAAAACTTCGTAGAAACTTCGTAGAGGATTTTAGGTAAGGTTTGTTGATATATAAACATTATAAGTTGAAAGAGGGGCGTTCTGTTGCCAGGTGCCCCGAACTTTGTTTCAATAATCCTTATATTGCAACAATCAGCAATAATCAAATCACACAAATTATAGAATAATGCCGACCAAATGCCGATCAAAAAACTGATCGTCAGAGGGTGCATGATTTGATAACCTTAATCATGAAAAATTTTTATTTAGCAATCATATTAAGTTTATTTATTAGTAATACGCTCGCCATGGATGATAGTGATTTAGGTGAACTTGCAGCTGGAGCAAAAACTGATTGGGGCGCACGTGCAATTTACGAAATTTGTCAAGATGAACCAAGTAAAAAACCATTTCGTTGGCAATACGGTGAAGATTGCAAATGTGCACTTAAGGCAGGGGATGCAAAAAGTGAAATGGGTGCTAAAATAATTGTCGAGGCTTGTGGATTATAAATTTATATAATGCCGACTACAGGCCGACTCGTCACGGATTATAGGATTTGATAACCTCGGATCATTAAAAACCAGGTATGATGATTTAATGAGAAAAAATGTTTATCCAAAAGGAAAAGGTTTTTGGAATGTAGCTAGAATTAGGAGAGCTGCAAAAAAATTTAAATACAGGTACGAATGGAGAAAAGATAAATCTTATGACGCAGCCAAAAGATTTAGAGTTGTTAACGATAAAAACATAAGCGGTCACCTCTTAAATATTAGGCCAACCAGGAGAAATTGGTCAAATAAAGAAATAATAAAGATTGCAAGAAAATTTAAATACAAAGAAGAATGGAGAAAAAATCACTATAGCTCTTATCAAGCATCTATAAAACAAAGGATATTTCCTTTAGCAACAAAACATATGCATCTGATGGGCAGTCATTATTATAGGTGCCTTTATAGTATTAAAATAAAAAGAGAAAAGAAAATATATATAGGTTTAACGTATAATTTTAATCAAAGAATTAAAGATCATTTAAAAACAAAGAGATTCTGCAAGTATAAAAGAAATTCGTTAATAATCAAAAAAATGTCAGGCTATATACATAAAGAAAAAGCAGCTGCATTAGAAATTAAATTAATGAAAGAAATGAAAAATAAGAATTATATTTTATTAAATACAAAAGTAGGTGGAGGCCTTGGAGGGGGAACAAGAAAATGGACTAAACTTGAGGTAATGAAATCAGCAAAAAAATTCAATCAAGTTTCTCGATGGAAAGAAGCAGAAGTGGGAGCAGTAATTGCAGCTACCAAAGGTGGATATTACAAAGAAGCAACAAGGCACATGAAAAGATTATGGAAATTCAAATGGACAAAGGAAAAAGTTTTGAAAGATGCCCTCAAGTATAAAACAAGAACTGAATGGGTAAAAAATAGTAATGGTGCTTATTGGAGAGCAAACAGACAGGGTTGGTCTAGAGAAGCAACTAAACATATGGTTGATGGAAATATTTTTTGGACAAAGGATAAAGTTTTGAAGGAAGCGTTGAAATATAAAAAGAGAATTGACTTTCAAAAAAAATCTAGTGGAGCATGTGGAGCAGCAAAAAGACTAGGTTGTTATAAGGAAGCAACCTCACATATGAAAAAATATATAAATCAGTACGACTATAGGACGACCAACTAGGTTGTATTTTTTAAATAACGTTGATACTGCAAACTAAATTAACAAATGAGTAGGGGCGTTCTGTTGCCAGGTGCCCCAGACCCCGTTTACTTAATTAACAAAGTTAATTAAGCAGCAAGTGCGTAACTTTCGTTAGCAATTATAAATAGCCCTTTGCGGAGGAACAATTCCGAACGAAAGAATAGCCTTTAGTCACCCGTCGAGTCTATTTCACCCCCCAAAAATTGTAAGTGGTGGAGGTGGTGGGTACTGCCCCCACGTCCGCAATGGTTATTACGAAATTCGTTTATCGTTATAGTTGGAAATCCAACTATTTAAGTATAATTTAAATATTTTAAATTTACATTGTTATTTATGCTTAAAAATAAAGAATATTTCTTCTTATTATTATTAACTGTTTCTACAATATTTCCAAAATGGATTTTAAGCTTAGTTTACTTTGATAATTCTACTTTAGTTAATACAATCTTTAATGTTAAAGACATCCAATATTTTCCACTAATTATAAGTGTTTCTGATTTTATATTTAATCCGTCATATCTTGAAAATTACAGTGAAAATAAATTAATTCCATTTCCTGTATATGGAATTTTTTTACATGCATTATTTTTTAAAGTGCTTGGTATTTTTTCAATAATAACTTTAGAATTCATTTTTCAATTAGCCTTCTTAATAGTTTTTTTTAAAACAATTAATAGAATTTTTAATAATTTAAATATTACAATTTTATTTTGTTTTTTGATTTTTTTATTTATTTCTTTACTACAGATAACGTTACTTCATGAAAATGTAAAATACATAAAATTTTTATTAGACTCTTTAGATC
>QCJE01000028.1 GCA_003216235.1 Pelagibacteraceae bacterium AG-404-P07 | reverse complement strand
ATCTATTACCGATGTTGATCCAATAAAGTTTAATTTAATTTTTGAAAGATTTTTAAATCCAGATCGTATATCTATGCCAGATTTTGATATTGATTTTTGCGAGGAGAAAAGAGATTTAGTTTTTGAATATCTAACTAAAAAATACAAAGATAGTGTTGCTCATATTATTACATTTGGAAAATTAAAAGCAAGAATGGTAATAAGAGATGTAGGGAGAGTATTAGGGTTATCTTATGGTTTTGTAGATGCTATTTCAAAAATGATTCCGTTTGATCCCTCTAGACCACAAAGTTTGACAGAATGTATAGCAGGAGAACCAAGACTTCAAAAACTAATAAACGAAGATACCAGAGTAAAAAAATTAACTGATCTTTCTTTAAAACTTGAAGGTTTGAACAGAAATGTGGCAACTCATGCTGCGGGTGTTGTAATCGCTGATAAAAAATTAACTGAAGTTGTACCTTTATATAAAGATCCTGCTGCTAATTTATTATTACCATCTACACAATTTGATATGTATTCAGCAGAAAATGCAGGATTGATCAAATTTGATTTTCTAGGATTAAAAACTTTAACTGTAATAAATAATACTCAAAAATTAGTTAGAAAAAGAAATAAAGATTTTGATATAGAAAAAATTGATTATGAAGATCAAAAAGTATTTGACTTGCTGTCTTCAGGAAAAACAGTTGGCTTATTTCAAATTGAAAGTGCTGGAATGAGAGATGCCCTTATACAAATGAAACCAAATCATATTGAAGATATTATCGCTTTGGTAGCATTATATCGACCTGGACCAATGAGCAATATCCCAACTTATAATGATTGTAAACATGGAAGACAAAAACCAGACTATCTTCATCCTTTACTTGAGGAAATATTGAAGCCAACATACGGTGTAATTATTTACCAAGAACAAGTAATGCAAATCGCACAAAAATTATCAGGTTTTACAGCTGGACAAGCTGATATTTTAAGACGCGCCATGGGCAAAAAGAAAAGATCAGAATTAGAAAAACAAAAACAAAATTTTATTGCTGGTGCAGTTAATAATGGTATCAGTAAAGAAGTTGCAGCTGGAATTTTTTTAAAAATTGAACCATTTGCTGAATATGGATTTAACAAAAGCCATGCTGCAGCTTATGCTATAATTTCTTATCAAACTGCATATTTAAAAACTTATTTTCCTAAAGAGTTTATCGCTGCATCAATGTCAATGGATATTTCAAATCAAAATAAATTAAGTGAATTTTATGAAGAGTTAAAAAGACTAAAGATAGATATTGTTAGACCAGATATCAATGAATGTTATGCTGAATTTAAGACTAAAAATAATAAATTTTTCTATGCATTAGGAGGTATTAAAGCTGTGGGTTTTGAGGCTATATCAAATATTGTTAATGAAAGAGTGATTAATGGAAAATTTAAATCAATAAATGATTTTGTACAAAGAGTTAATCCAAAAGATATAAATAAGTTACAATTAGAAGGCTTAGTTAAAGCTGGAGCTTTTGACAATATAAATATTAATAGAAAATCTTTATTTACTTCAATACCTAATTTGATTACAAAATCAAAAAATTTATTCGAAAATAAATCTGCAAATCAGATAGACCTTTTTGAAGAAACAGCCGAACAAGAAAATTTACTCTTATCAATTGATGATTGGAAATTTGAGGAGAGATTATCTAAAGAATTTGAGTCTGTTGGTTTTTTTATTTCAGATCATCCATTGAATCAATTTAAAGACACTTTTCTTGATTATAAAATTATTGATTATCAAAATTTATCCAATAATGATTTAAATGAAGGAAATATAGCAGCAACACTTTTAAAGATTCAAGAAAGAAAAACTGCTAAAGGAAGTTCTTATGCAGTACTAAAATTAACTGATTTATCGAGTGTTTTTGAATTATTCATCTTTTCAGATCAGCTCGAATCAAATCGTGAAATTTTAAAAGAAGGTAAATCACTAATTTTAACTTTAATTAAATCTTTTAGTGATGAGCAAAATAGATTTAAAAGAATAAATGTAAAAAAAATAGTATCTTTAACTGATTTGATGTCTAAACCTATCGAGGAGATAACAATAAATTTAAAATCAATTAATGAATTAGATGAGGTTTCAAATTTTTTGACACAAAACGGTAATACTTTGGTAAATTTAAAAATTCAAAGTGAAAAACATGACTTGAAATTTCAATTACAAAATAAAAGAAATTTAGATCGAAAAACTCTAAATTTAATAAGAAATAAGGAAATATCAGCTATAATTAACTAAATTAAGCTTGTTTATATCAAAATTTTTTTGTAAATAGTGGAAAATTTAAATTAACACGCACACAGTTGTTGGTTTTATACCTCCGGTCCTTAAATGGAAATTACTGTGGTGGCTTAACCGGGAATAAATATGAAGATACCTAATGTTACAATACAACAATTACTAGAAGCAGGCGTTCATCTTGGACATAAGACCTTAAGATGGAATCCAAAAATGAAAAAATATATTTTTGGGAAAAGAGACTCAATTCACATTATTGATTTAACTCAAACACTTGAATTGACAAAAGTTGCTTTAGAAAAAGTCTTTGAAACAATCTCAAATAATGGAAAAATTTTATTTGTATCTACAAAAAAACAAGCGTCTGAAGCTATTGCAGATGTAGCAAAGGATACCGACCAATATTTTGTAAATTATAGATGGTTAGGTGGGATGTTAACAAATTGGGGAACGATATCAAATTCTATAAAAAAGCTAAAAAAATTAGAAACAGATTTAGTTTCTGAAAATAGAGGGTTTACAAAAAAAGAATTATTAAAAATGAGTGTTAAAAAAGATAAGCTTCACAGATCTTTAGGAGGTATTTCAGAAATGAAAAAAGTGCCTGATCTTGTTTTTATTATAGATACTAATTATGAGTCATTAGCAATTCAGGAGTCTGTAAAACTTGGAATTCCAATAATTGCAATTTTAGATAGTAATTCAAATCCAGATGGCATTGATTATCCAATTCCAGGTAATGATGATGCAAGAAGAGCTATAGATCTTTATTGTAATTTAATTAAAGAAACAATCTTGGCAGCAAAAAAATCTACGCCAGTTATCGAACAAAAAAAAGAGGAAGTTAATAAAAAAATAAAAACTGTTCAAGAAGCTGATAGAGAAAAATTAGAGAAAAAATTTCCTAAAACAAAAGGAGTGAAATTAAATTAAGATGAGTGATATAGAAAAAGTTAAAAAATTAAGAGAAGCTACAGGAGCAGGTTTTAAAGATTGCAACTTAGCAATTAAAGAGTCAAATGGCGATTTAGATAAAGCTGTTGAAATTTTAAGAGTTAAAGGAATATCCAAAGCTTCAAAAAAAATGTCTAGAGATGCAAAGGAGGGAGTTGTCGCTGTAAGTGGTGATGAAAAAAAAACATCTATTATAGAAGTTAACTGTGAAACTGATTTTGTTGCAAAGAATGAATCATTTGTAAGTTTTGTTAAAGAAATCAGTGAAATTAATAATGAAAAAAATTCAAATATTGAAGAATTAAAAAAAACTGAAATGAAAAATGGCAACACTGTTGAAGACAATCTTGTTGCTCTTATTGCAAAAATTGGAGAAAAAATAACTATTGGAAAAACTAAAACAATTTCTAATTCTTCATCAGTTAATTATCAATACTTACACACTGTTGTAAAAGATAATCTTGCCAAACTAGCTGTTGTCGTATCATTAGAAACTAAAGATAACTCGGACACTGTTAAAACATTTGGTAAACAACTATCCATGCACATTGCTGCGTCCAATCCTTTAGCTTTAGAGTCAAAATTAATTGATAAATCAATAATTGATAAAGAACAGGAATTAGTCACAGAAGAACTTAAAAATTTAGGTAAACCAGAAGAAATTGCAAAAAAAATTAGTTTAGGTAAGATGAATAAGTTTAAAGAAGAAAATGCTCTTTTAACACAAGCTTGGGTTATGGAACCAAAAAAAAAAGTTCAAGATATTCTAAAAGATCTTGCTATTAATGATTTAAAAATTAAAGAATTTAGTAGAATTAAAATAGGCGAATAATGTTTGATGAAAAATCTCATAGCCAAAAAATGGATAAAGCGATTGACGTTTTTTCAAAAGAATTATCTTCTTTAAGAACAGGAAGAGCAAATGCAGCAATGCTAGATCTAGTAAAAGTTGATGTTTATGGTCAACAAATGCCAATTAATCAGATTGGAACCATAACAACCCCAGAACCAAGAATGATAAATATACAAATATGGGATCAAAACAATGTTGCTTTAGTAGATGCCGCAATTAAAAAATCTGAATTAGGTTTAAATCCACAAATAGATGGTCAACTTTTAAGATTACCTATACCCGAATTAAATGAGGAGAGAAGAATAGAATTAAAAAAGTTAATTAAATCAATGGGTGAGAAATGCAAAATTTCTATAAGAAATATTCGAAGAGATGCTAATGAGGAATTGAAAAAATTATTAAAATCTAAAGAAATTGGTGAAGATGAAGAAAAATCTTTTGAGAAAAATGTTCAAAATATTACTGATAAGCATATAGATGTAGTTGATGAAAAAGTTACATCAAAAGAAAAAGAAATAATGACGATATGAACCCATTAAATCATGTAGCCATTATCATGGATGGTAATGGAAGATGGGGTC
>QCJE01000027.1 GCA_003216235.1 Pelagibacteraceae bacterium AG-404-P07 | reverse complement strand
TTTCAAAACTTGCAAAAAAAAATAATTCGGCAGTAATTTGTGAAATTATGAATGAAGATGGCACAATGGCCAAAGGTCAAGAACTTTTTGACTTTGCACATAAACATAAACTCAAAATTGGAAAAATTGAAGATCTCATTGCATACAGACTTAAAAAAGAAAAATTAATAAGATTAAAAAAACAAAGTTTTATTGAAGTAAAAAAACAAAAATACAAAATTAGAATATACGAGAATCTTTTAGATGGATCTGAACATTTTGCACTTATTAAAGGAACAATAAAAAGGGGTATTACACCAAGAGTTAGAGTAATTTCATCTAATGTGGTAAAGAATTATCTCATAAATCAACAATTACCAAATTCTTTTAATAAAACCCTTAATTATTTCAAAAAATTTAATAATTGTGTTCTAGTTTTTATTAAGGACACTAATCTTAGATCTGTAACACAAACTTTAAAAGATTATAAGGATAAAGATTTTTATAAAAAAGGAAAAGATAAATTGATTAGAAATTATGGTATAGGTGCCCAAATAATTAAAGACTTGAAAATTAAAAACATGACTTTAATTACGAAGTCGCCTAAAAAGGTTATTGGTTTAGATGGTTATGGTATAAAAATAACGAAGCAAGAAATTATTTAATGAAAAAAAAAATTTTAATTGTCATAGCAGATTATTATAAAGATATATCTATTGGATTAATAAAAAGTGCACAAAATTATTTACCAAAAAATTTTAGTGTTAAAATAATTAAAGTTCCAGGTGTATTTGAAATTCCAGTTACAATATCTAAAAATTTAAATACATATGACGCTTTCATTGCTCTTGGCTGTGTTATAAAAGGACAAACTCCTCATTTTGATTTTATCTCCCAAGCATCGACTAATGCAATTATGAATTTGTCAATAAATTCAAAAAAACCTATAGGAAATGGAATTATAACATGTTTAAATATGAAACAGGCAAAAGCACGGAAGAAAAAAGGTGCTGAAGCTGCTAATGCTATTGTTTCAATCATGTCACAAAAATGAGAACTTCTTATAGTCCAAAAAATAATCCTAGAGTTATTATTATTCAAAAATTATATGGAAAATCTTTTAATGATGAGGAAAAATTAGTTTTTCCAAAACACAGATTTAAAAAATTTATTAAGGATGTAGTTGCTGGAACAATTGAACGTGATGAAATTTTGATAGAAGAATTAGATAAAAACTTAGGTAGTCAATTTAGATTTGATAGTTTAGATAAGCTATTTCAAGTAATTTTAAAATCTGCAACTTATGAATTCTTATATAAGCCAAATGTTTCAATAAAGATTATAATTAAAGAGTATCTAAATGCTTCAAATTTCTTTTTAGATGACTCTCAAACAAAATATTTAAATGCTTTGTTGGATAATATAGCCAAAAAGATAAGAATAAATAATGCATGAGTTTGAACTTATAAATAAATATTTTTCAAAATTATCATCTAATAACAAAAGCTCCTTAGAATTAAATGATGATGTTTTTTTTGATAAATCAAAAAAACTAGTCATTTCTGTTGATACGTATGTAGAAGGTGTCCATTTTATAGATTTTCAAAATCCAGATTTAGTTATAAAAAAGATTATTAGATCCTCTATATCTGATTTAATTTGTAAAGGTGTTAAGCCTAAATATTACTTTATTTCAGGATCTGGTAATAAAAAAGTTTTTACTAAAAAAAATCTTGAAATGATTTCAAAATCTTTACATCAAGAACAAAATAAATTTTTGATTAATTTGTGCGGTGGAGATACTACTTTTTCAAAAAAATTAAGTTTCTCAATAACATCTGTTGGATTCTCAGATAAAATAATTTTTAGGAACAAAGCAAAACTTAATGATGATATATATGTTACAGGTAATTTAGGAGACAGTTTTGTTGGTTTAAAAGTCTTACAAAAAAAAATCCATTTAAATCAGAATTTAAAAAAATATTTTAAAAGTAAATATTTTCTACCCAATTTACATATAAACATTACAAGTAAGTTATTATCAATTGCCAATACATCAATTGATATATCAGATGGATTGATAACTGATCTAGAAAAATTAATTAATAACCAAAAACTTTCTTATCAACTATATTTGAAAGATATACCAATATCTAAAAATCTTAATAAATTAATTAATTTAAAAATGATCAAAAAAATTACTTCTGTGACTCGTGGAGATGATTATCAAATATTATTTACTGCTTCGCCTTTAAAATCTAGAATCATCTCTAAAACAAGCAAGTCTTTAGGTATTAAGATTTCAAAAATAGGAAAAATTTGTGACTACTCAGATAAATCCCAAATAATTGATGAAAACAATAAGAAAATTGCCCTTAAATACAAAGGCTATTTTCATAAATTTTAGAAGTTAATCATTGCGTTTTATAGCTTTTTTTGTATTGTCCGCATTTTAAAAACTAAAACCAACAACTTAATTAAGGTTTAATATGAACTCATCGATCGAAACTATTCTTTTATACACAATTGCAGCTGGATTTTTATCAATCGTTTATGGATATTTTACAGGTAAAAATATTTTAAATTCAAGTGCAGGAAATTCTAAAATGCAAGAAATTGCTTCTGCAATTCAAATTGGAGCAAAAGCATATTTAGCAAGACAATATAAAACAATAGCAATTGTTGGTGTTGTTGTTTTAGTTATTGTAAGTATTGCTTTTAGTCCACTTGTCGGATTAGGCTATTTAATTGGTGCAGCCTTATCTGGAATAGCTGGTTATGTTGGAATGTTGGTTTCTGTTGAAGCAAATGTTAGAACTGCAGAGGCATCTAGAAAAGGTTTAGCGTCTGGCCTATCGGTTGCTTTTAAATCAGGAGCTGTCACTGGAATGTTAGTTGCAGGTTTAGCTTTATTATCAATAGCTGTATATTATTACTTATTATTGAAATTTAATATTGATGAAAGAGAAATAGTTAATGCCCTGGTAGCTTTAGGTTTTGGTGCTTCCTTAATATCTATTTTTGCTAGATTAGGTGGAGGAATTTTTACAAAAGGAGCAGATGTAGGAGCAGATTTAGTTGGAAAGGTTGAAGCTGGTATACCAGAGGATGATCCACGAAATCCTGCTGTAATTGCTGATAATGTTGGTGATAATGTTGGTGATTGTGCGGGTATGGCTGCAGATTTATTTGAAACGTATGCGGTAACTATAGTTGCAACTATGGTTTTATCATCTATTTTTTTTCCAGGGGATATGTCAATGATGATTTACCCTTTAACTATTGGTGGAGCATGTATTTTAACATCAATTATTGGAACTTTTTTTGTTAAATTAGGCAATAGTAAAAATGTAATGGGTGCTTTGTATAAAGGATTTGTTGTTTCGGCTTTAGCTTCATTAGCAATACTATATCCAGTTACAGATTTTGTTTTAGGATTAGATAATACATATAATTTAAATAATAAATCATTTTTAGGAATAGATTTATATTATTGTGGTGTAATAGGATTAATTATAACAGGCTTGTTAATTTGGGTGACAGAATATTACACAGGTACTAACTACAGGCCCGTAAGAAGTGTTGCAAAATCATCAACTACTGGTCATGGTACTAATGTGATTCAAGGATTGGCAATTTCTCTTGAGGCTACGGCTGTGCCAGCTTTAATAATAGTTGCTGGAATTTTATTAACAAATCATATTGCGGGCCTTTATGGTATAGCTATTGCTGTTACCACTATGTTGGCTTTAGCTGGAATGGTTGTTGCTTTAGACGCTTACGGTCCAGTAACAGATAATGCTGGTGGTATTGCTGAAATGTCTAAATTACCAAACAATGTTAGAAAAACTACTGATGCTTTAGATGCAGTTGGAAACACAACGAAAGCAGTTACCAAAGGATATGCAATAGGATCAGCTGGATTGGGAGCCTTGGTTCTTTTTGCAGCTTATACTGAGGACATTAAACACTTTTCGAAAGTTGCTGGTTCTAAATTAGAAGGTATTGTTGTTACGTTTGATTTATCAAATCCCTATGTTGTTGTAGGATTATTAATTGGAGGAATGCTTCCATATTTATTTGGATCAATGGGAATGCAAGCTGTTGGGAGAGCAGGTGGTGCAGTAGTTATAGAAGTAAGAAGACAATTTAAAAAATACCCAGGCATAATGAAAAGAAAACAAAAACCTGATTATGCAAAATTGGTGGATCTATTAACTGTTGCTGCAATTAAAGAAATGATAATTCCGTCATTATTACCAGTGCTTTCTCCTATAGTGTTGTATTTTGTTATTTTTGCTATTGGAGGTCAAGTTGCAGCTTTAGCCTCAGTTGGTGCAATGCTTTTAGGTGTTATTATTACAGGTCTATTTGTTGCAGTATCAATGACAGCAGGTGGAGGTGCGTGGGACAATGCTAAAAAATATATTGAAGATGGTAATCACGGTGGGAAAGGTTCAGAAGCACACAAAGCAGCAGTAACAGGTGATACTGTTGGTGATCCATATAAAGATACAGCAGGTCCAGCGGTTAATCCAATGATAAAGATAACAAATATAGTGGCATTATTATTATTAGCGGTTATAGCTGGTTAGTCTTTGATTCTTTTTTTTCCAAGAGGATCATTAATTTTTTGTCTTAAAGAGGATAAAAAATTGTAAATAAAAGATCTTTTAGAATAACTAACTGTTGTTTCATCCTTAATAAAGTCTATTTTTTTCATATCATCTTTGTCATAAAATAATTTATCTATTAGCATTCCTTTATTGTCTACTTGTAGAACTAATACGTTATTTAGTATAAGTTCTTTTTTTCCAAGTTTTGAGAGTTTCGTGCTACTAGTTTTTTTTTCAATATATATTAAAAGATCATTATCAAATGTACTTTCGGTGGATGGAGGACCAATTAGCTTAATAATATCATTTTTGTTAGTTTTATTTAAGATTAGTTTTTCCTGTTTTTTTTCTAGGTTATGAACACCATGATGATGTACTACTTTATTAATTGAACAATTGTATAAAAGTAGTATTAAAAATATATAATATTTTTTTTTCATGAAATCAAATTATATC
>QCJE01000026.1 GCA_003216235.1 Pelagibacteraceae bacterium AG-404-P07 | reverse complement strand
TTTTGTTATTCTTAAACTGTTAAAAAGTTCAAAATATCTTTTCTTGCCATTTTTGGCATATTTATCTATTAAATGCGGCTTAGATAAAAGATGCTCTATCTTATTTCCCAAATCATCCACTGAAGAATAAGTGCCTATTTCATCATCATCAAAAAAATCATTAAATCTAGTTTTCTTATCTATAAAGGTATAAATACCATTTCCGATTAACGATGCTATTCTATTACTTGATGTATATTTTATAGGCAATCCTCTACTCAAGTTTAGGGCCATTTTACATTTTGCTAGTTCATTATAAAATTCGTAATTCCATTTTGGATTTTCATTTGCCATTCCTAATATATTGTAATTAATGTTTGGGAATTTATTAATTAAAGACTCTATAAAAACTTCTCTTTCATCAGTCTTTCTTTTTTTAAGTTTTCCATAATTAACTCCATGACTTAATGCAAAGAAAAGATCTTTAAACTTTTCGTTTTTTTTAAATAATTCTAAATTTTCTATATTTTCATCAACTGGGATTGGTAAAAAATTGAGTTTATTTTTTTTTATTTCTGTTTTTATTTCATCTGGATGAGTAGTTGTAAAGTATGTATCTATTAAATCATTATTTTTTTCTATAAGTTTGAGATTTTCACTCCAATTAGGTCCCTTTCCTTTATATCCAAGAGCATCTTCATACCATAAACAAAGTTTATAATTATGTTTTTTTTTGGTTTTCTCTATAACATTTCTACTTAAAAAATTGTTATGACCAAGAACAATTAATGAGGGTCTATAATTATCAATTATAGAAGTTATTTTAGAATTTAAATTGTCATACTTGTTCTTTATTAAATTTTTATTAATGTAATCTCTATAACTTAAATTAATTACATCGTGACCATTACGTATAAATCCTTTTGAAATTTTACTAGCTATCGAAATATTAAATAATCTAAAATCATTTCTTTCATCAAACTGTGATATATGAAGAATCTTAATGTTATTATTTTTAATAAAATTTAACTTTGGTTCTAGTAAGTAATTCTTTAATCTATCAATTTTTTTTACTTTGTCTTCAAGCTTATGAATAACATTTAAAAAATTTTTTTTTTGAATTTTTTTTAAATAATTTTTACTCAAAATTAGTTTTTTTATAAGCGTGAATAACTCATTAACATTTAATTTTTTAAGTACTAGATCATTTTGAAAAGTTTCAGGTAAACCTCCATTGTCACTAGTTATTGTGGCACAACCATAGGCAGCTGATTCCATTGCAGTTCTCCCAAATGGTTCTTGCCATTTTGAGGGCACTACTGATATTGATGATTTAGAATAATAATTTAATATTTCCTTATGCCTTATCCAATCCAATATTTTTAAATTTTTATGTTTGAAATTGAATTTTTCTCTCGGCTCATTGCCTATAGCAATAGCTTTCCAATCATCAAATTGATTCAAAACTCTAATTACACTTTGTCCAAATATATCAAAGCCTTTAGAAGAATTTAATTTACCAGAGAAAATAATTATTTTTTCTTTTTTAGGAAATTTTTTTAAATCATTTATTGCAGGATATAAGATTTCACAATTATTTCTATTTTTATATGGAAGTCCCTCAAAGAATTTATTTTTAACCCATTTGCTAACAAAATATATATAGTCAGTGTTTTCAGCCAAAAAAATTCTTTCTTTAGCACTACTTGACCCTCTCATCTCTTGAGGATTATTATGAAAAATAAAAATTAACTTAGAAGAAACCTTATTTTTAATCATATATACCAAAGATTCAGGTCTATTATGAATTTCTATAATAGAAAATTTATTTTTTTTATATTCATTATATAATTGTTTTGTATAAAAGATATTTTTACTCAAAATAGTTTTACTTATTTCAATATTTTTAAAATTTTTAGTTAAAGGTTTTAAACTTTCTTTAAGGTTTCCATAAACTACAGTTTTATCTTTTAAATTACTTAAGCTTAAGTAATCATTAACCCATATTGATGCTGCTCCTGCATTATCAATATTATAATTTTCTTTATAAGGAAGTAATATTGCTATTTTTTTCATTTTTTTTTGTAATTTAAGAATCTTTTATATTCTTTTTTAAGAATATCAGAAGTAATTTTATTTCTCTTCAAACCAATAATGTTTTTTTTAACTTTTTTTACTGGCTTGCCATAGTACACATAACCCGGTTCAATTTTTTTCTTTTTCGATATTATGCTGCCCATGCCTATCATAGAGTATGAACCTATTATTTGATTTTGATGAACTATAACTTTCATGCCGAGCTGTGAATTTTTCATTATAAAAACATTACCTCCAAGTATAACATTGCTATTTAATTGTACATTGTCTTCAATATGACAATCATGATCAATAGTTGTTGAATTCATTATATAGTTGTTATTTCCAATTCTAGTTTCTTTTGTAATATTTGTTGGTAGATGAATGTTACAATATTCATGAATAAAATTATTATCACCTATGATTATCTTTCCAGATGATTTTTTATCTTTCCATTGTGCTTTCATTCCAATAACAACATATGGTCCTATTGTATTGTTTTTACCTATCGTAACTTTTTTCCAATTAATTATAGCCGTTGGATGAATTAAATTTCCTCTAATTTTTTTAAATTTTAGCATCAGATTTGATTTGATTTCTTAATTTGAAATTTTTTTTTAATTTATATTCTTCAATCATTGCTTTACTTTTTGAAGTATATTTTTTTAGATACAGTAATTTCCATTTTTTACCTCTAGTAAATTTAGCACCTTTACCTTGGTTATGTAATTCTAACCTTTTATTAATATTATTTGTGTATCCTACATAAGAAATTGTTCTCTTTTTGACTTTTGAAACAATTAAATAAACATGATAAGTCATTTTTGGCGGTCCCTAGGGGAATCGAACCCCTCTTTCGAGGATGAAAACCACGTGTCCTAACCGATAGACGAAGGGACCAAATTTGGACTTTTTATTGCAAAAAATTATATTTATCAAGTTTTTATAGTGTCTTCTCTTATAACAATTTTACATATATTTGAGCTTTTATGAGTAACTAAAGTTTCAGTAATATACTTGTTATCCTTAACATTAATACCTTTAACTAAATCTCCACTAGTAATACCTGTTGCGCAAAATATTGAATCACCTTTAATAATTTCTTTTAAATCATATTTTTTTTTTAAATCTTTTATACCCATTTTTCTAGCTCTAAATTTGTCTTGATCATTATTAAAAAGAAATCGACCTTGAAATTTACATCCATAGGCATCAATGGCTGAGGCTGCTAAAACACCTTCTGGTCCTCCACCAACACCTAAAAAGATATCTACATTATATTTATCATCTGTTATCATTAGTGCTCCAGAGACATCTCCATCGGAAATTAATTTGGTTTTTACCCCCATTTTTTTCAACTCCTCAATAATATGAGCATGTCTTGGTCGATCTAATAAACAAGCAGTGATATTACTAATATCTTTATTTAATGAGTCGGCTAAATTTTTGATATTTTTTTCAAGGGTAAAATCTAAATCAGTTGCTTCATGAGGTACTTTGTTTGAAACTGCAAGTTTGTCCATATAAGTTTCAGGAGCATTAAAAAGATTTCCTTTTTCAGAGACTGCTATTACAGATAGAGCACCTGGTAAGTTTTTAGCAACAAAATTTGTCCCTTCAACAGGGTCTACAGCAATATCAATATTCAAATTTCCACCAGCACCTAATTTCTCTCCAATATATAACATTGGAGCTTTATCTAGTTCGCCCTCACCTATTACAACTTCTCCATTGATTTTAAGTTTATTGATTTCACTTCTCATTGTATCTGTTGCTGCTTTATCAGCATTAATTTTATCATTTTTACCTAAAAATTTATGACAAGAGATTGCTGCTCTTGAAGTTACTGATATAATTTTATTAATTAATTCTTTATTTAAAGCCACTATATTTTTTCTTTAGATATCTTTTCTGTATTAATTTTGAGTTTATTTTCGAATTCATTTAATCTTTTCCAAACAGAAATTAATTCTACTATTATCGGCCAACTTCTAACTAGGTATTGTAATGATGTTTCCACTCTTCCAAAAGCTCTTATAATTTGTTGAACAAATCCTAATGTAATAGCACCAGTTACAATTGTTGGCGCTAAAGCTAGATAAGGAACTATAACCATCCCTTGTAGATAACTCCACTTAACTGCATTAAAATATAAGTAGTGGAAATACATCTTGTAATGGATTTTTCTTACGCCACCATATAATTGATCGATTCTAACTGGTTGAGCATTTTCCTTAAAGTCTTCACCCAAAACTAATTCTTTTCTGTACGCTGCTTCTTCTTTTTGTATATCGTATTCAATACCAGGTAATTTTATTCCTACAGCAGCAAGAATAAATGTACCTCCTAAAGCTGAAATTAATGCAACCCATACTAATGCATGGCTTACTTCGCCTATCCATGGCAGTACTGTTATACTTTTTGATAGACCCCACAAAATTGGTGTAAATGCTATCAATGTCATTATGCTTCTTAAAAGTTCAGCACCCAATCCTTCCATTATTCTAGCAAATTTAAGTGTATCTTCTTGAACTCTTTGTGAAGCTCCTTCAATCGAAGAAGCAAAACTCCATTTATCATGGTAAAAATCAGCCATTGCTGTTCTCCATCTAAAGGTCCAATGACTTGTAAAATAATCACTAAATATAACAACTAATATGTAAACTGCTGCAATTTTTGCAAATGTCAGAAGATATGAAATAAATTCTTTTTCTGTTACTGCCCCAGGTTCAGCTAAAGCTTTTTGTAATGTGTCATAAAACTCTCCAAACCATTCATTAATTCTTACATCTAATTGAACTTGATACCAAGTAGCAGCGAGAATAAGTATAGTCCCTCCAATACTCCATAAATGCCATCTTTTATCTGTGAAAAATTTAAACATAATTTTAATTTAAAAAGTTGTCAGCATAAGATTTTTTTATTGTTTTTCTTTTTTTGGACTCTATTACTTCAAAATCTATCTTCTTTTTTTTTGCATAATTGATAGCAAGTTCTTTAGATGAGAATCTTAATCTAAGTTGACTGTATGTATCAGAAGAACTTTCCCAACCCATTAAAGGATTATTTGTTGGATCTTTTGTTTCAAATTCTAAAACCCATTCATTAGATTTTTTATTACCTGATTGCATCGGGCTTTTATTAGGGTTATATATTTTTGCTTTTTTCATAATATTGATGGTCGGAGTGGCAGGATTTGAACCTGCGACCCTCTGGTCCCAAACCAGATGCGCTACCAGGCTGCGCTACACTCCGATGAGCTGTACTAATACAGTACTTGTGAATTATTTCAAATATAAAGATTGCTAAAATAAAGGTAATTTTATTAGAATCTGATATATAAATGACATGATAATTCAGTGTATAAACTGTAATAAAAAATTTAATGTTA
>QCJE01000025.1 GCA_003216235.1 Pelagibacteraceae bacterium AG-404-P07 | reverse complement strand
GATAATTAGGCACACCTTCAAACATGATTGTAGTTGCACCATTTGAAAGTGGACCATAAATAATATAGCTGTGGCCTGTTACCCACCCAATATCTGCTGTACACCAATAAATGTCTTTTGGTTTATAATTAAATATATACTGATGAGTCATTGAAGCATAAACCATGTACCCACCAGTAGTATGTAAGACGCCTTTGGGTTTACCGGTTGATCCTGAAGTATACAAAATAAATAGAGGATCCTCAGCGTTCATTTCCTCTGGATCGGAGTAATTTGATACATCTTTAATTAAATCATGATACCAAACATCTCTTTCATCGTTCCAGTAAACATAATTTCCTGTTCTTTTAACAACAATACATTTTTTTATACCTGGACAATTAGTTAAAGCTTCATCAGTTGTAGCCTTTAAGGGAATAGTCTTTCCTCCTCTAACTCCTTCGTCAGCAGTAATTATGTATTCAGATTTACAATCATTTACTCTTCCAGCAATCGACTCTGCTGAAAAACCTCCAAAAATAATAGAATGAATTGCTCCGATTCTTGCACATGCTAACATAAGAATTGCTAATTCAGGTATCATAGTTAGATAGATTGTAACCCTATCACCCTTCTTAATCCCTATTTTCTTTAATCCATTCGCTGCTTTTGAAACTTTTTGATATAACTGTTTATAAGAAATTTTTTGTGTATCTTTTGGATCATCACCAACCCAAATAATTGCAGTTTTATCTTTTTTATCTTTTAAGTGTCTATCAATACAGTTTGCAGATGCATTTAAAGTACCATCTTCAAACCATTTTATTCTTACTTCATCTTTACTATATTTGACATCTTTAATTTTCTTATATGGTTTGATCCAAGTAATTCTTTTTCCTTCTTTTTTCCAAAAAGCATTATTATTTTTAATCGATTCATTATATTTTTTTTGATACTGAGCTTTATTAGCTAGACTATTTTTTATCCATTCTGCTTTTGTTTTTAATATTAATTCAGAGGAAGAGGATTTATCATTTTTTTTAGTTTTTATTGAAATTCTTTTTATGAAATTCTTTTTCTTTGTTCTTGCTTTTATTTTTTTTCTAATTTTATTTTTTCTTTTTTTAGAAGCTTTTTTCTTAGGTTTTCTTTTTTTCTTTTTTTTTGGCATATGATATTTTTATACTAAATTTTACCCATGTTGATTAAAATTTTCCAGCTTTTAGGATCAATTGGCATAACGGAAAGTCGACTTTGTTTAATTAATGATAAATGGCTCAATTCCTTGTTTTTTTTAATATTTTCTAATGTAATTGGTTTATTTAATTTCTGAATAAATTTAACTGTAACAGCTACAAACCGACCAGATTGGTCTGTTTTATCCAAATAAGCTTCTTTAATTACCTCAACTATTCCAACAATCTCTTTACCAATATTTGAATGATAAAAAAAACATTGATCACCTTTTTTCATTGATTTCAAATTTTTTGCTGCTTGATAATTTCTTACCCCATCCCATGGAGCACCTTTGGAGCCGGCTTTTTTTTGTTGGTCAATTGACCATACATCTGGTTCTGATTTTAGAAGAAAGTAAGATCTTGCCATTTTTTTTATAATTTTACCCCAGCTCCTTTAAGAAAAATTGCATTTTCATCCAAGGGCCATCTTGGTTTAGCAGGAAAATCTAATTTATTAAATTGTTTTAATTTAAATTTTTCTAATCCCACTAACGCAATCATTGCTGCGTTATCTCCACATAGTTCTATGGTTGGAAAGATAGATTCAAATTTTTTTTCTTTACAAAGATTTATTAACATATTTCTGATTTCTTTATTTGCTGCAACACCACCCGCTACAACAAATTTTTTTTCTTTTGGGTTGATTTCTTTTTCAAATTCAGTGAAAGCTATTTTTGTTTTTTTATATAAAATTTCGATTATTGTTTTTTGAAATGACGCTGCTAGATCAAATTTTTCTTGATCGCTTTTAATTTTTTTTGTGATTTTTAATACAGCTGTTTTTAATCCAGCAAAGGATAAATTACAACCTCCCTTATTAAAAATTGGTTTTGGTAATTCATATTTATTTGGATTCCCTTTTTTGGCTAAAACTTCTATTTGTGGACCTCCTGGAAATTCAATACCTAAAAGTTTTGCAGTTTTGTCGAATGCTTCTCCAATAGCATCATCAATAGTTGTTCCAAGTCTTTTATATTCACCCAAATTCTTAACACCTAAATATTGTGAGTGACCTCCTGATATAAGTAAAAGTAGATATGGATAATTTAATTTTGAATTTAATTTAGGACTTAATGCATGACCTTCTAAATGATTTATTGCTATGAATGGTTTATTTAAAGAGGCAGCAAAAGCTTTTCCAAAACTTAATCCAACTGAAAGACAAACAATTAAGCCAGGCCCAGCTGTAGATGCAACAGCATCTATTTCATTAATCTTTATTCCACTATCATCAACTGCTTTTTTTACAATCAAATCAATTTTTTCAATATGTGATCTAGCAGCCAACTCAGGGACAACTCCTCCAAATTCTTTGTGAACGTCTACTTGGCTTGACACAACATTAGATAAGACAACAGGATTTCCTTGATCATTTTCTGATATAATTGATGCTGCTGTTTCATCACAGCTAGATTCAATTCCAAGAATTAAGGGTTTTTTACTCATTCAAATAGTTATTAATAATTGTACAATCTCAATACAAAAAAGAAATAAATTTATTAATGAATAAAAAAATAACAATTGGATCCAGGGGCAGTAAATTAGCATTACTCTATGCTCAAAAAGCTAGAGATATTATTTTACAAAATACAGACTATAGTGGTATGGAAGTTGATGTTAAAACCATTGCCACTAAAGGTGACCAGGTTAAAGAAGCAAGACTATCTGAATTTGGGGGCAAAGGTTTATTCTCAAGTAATATAGAAAAAGAACTTCAAAATAAAAATATTGATATAGCAGTTCATGCATTAAAAGATTTACCAGCTATCGATACAAAAGGTTTGCTAACTGATACTTTTTTGAAAAGAAATGATCCGAAAGAAATTTTGATTTCTACGAATAAAAAGAAATTAAAAGAGTTAGATGTAAAATCTATTGTAGGAACATCTTCATACAGAAGAGAATTTCAAATAAAAAAAATACGACCTGATCTTAGTTGTAAACTCATCAGAGGGAATGTTGACACTAGAATTAAAAAATTAAAAGATGGTTTATATGATGCAATTATTTTATCTTATGCCGGAATAAAATATTTGGAACTTGAAAATGAAATCTCTGAAATATTTACAGTTGAACAAATAATTCCAAGTGCTGGCCAGGGTATTATTGCTCTTCAATGCAGGGAAGATGACCGAGAGATTATTTCTCTTTTAAAAAAAATTAATCATGATGAAACTTATAAAAGAGCTCATGCAGAGAGAAATATTTTAAAAGTTTTGGAAGGTGATTGTGAAACTGCAATAGGAGCATATTCTGTAATTAATGGAGAAAACATTACTGTAGAGGCAGAACTTTTTTCACTAGATGGTTCAAAAAGATTTTATGAAAAAAAAACGGAAAAAATTGAAAAATTTAGAGAAATTGGAAATGAAATAGGTCTAATTTTAAAAACTAAATCAAATAATTCTTATAAAAGATAATATGCATATTTTATTAACTAGACCATTGGAAGATTGTTCTGAATTGATTTTGAAGTTTCAATCGTTAGGTCATCAAGTTTCTCATCTTCCTTTATTAACTATAGAAAAAACAAATTATGAGAAAATTAATTTCATCGACTATGGTGGAATTATTTTTACAAGTGCTAACGCAATAAAATTTATAGAATTAAACAAAATAGATAAAAATATTATGTGCTTTTGTGTGGGAGATGTTACCGAAAAAAAAGCAAGAACTGTGGGATTTCAAAATACAATCGCTGCCGAGGGAAATGTTTCAAATTTAAAAGAATTGATTTTGCAAAATTATGACATTAAAGGTAAACCACTTCTTTATATAAGTGGAGAAATAATTTCAGCTGATTTAGATGATCAACTTATTAATGAGGGCTACAATATTAAAAGAATTATTAATTATCGCGTGACTCATAATCACAAATTTGATGAAAACTTTGTAAGGGAATTAAAAATTAATATGCCAGATTTAGTGTATGTTTATTCTCAAAATAGTGCTTCTAGTCTATTAAATTTTATTAAAATTCATCAAACTGAAAATATATGGATGAATACTAATTTAATGTGTATAGGTGAAAAAACTTCGTCTATATTGAATGAAATTAAATGGAAAAAAATATTTCTTTTTAATCCTGGAGAAGAGGAGTTTTTGTTATATAAAATTTAATTATGGAATTGATAAATAATTTTTCAGAAATATTTTTATCGGTATGGGATAAAGGTATTCTTGGAGTAGATATTTTTCAAATATTAATTGGAATTGGAATTTTTCTAATTTTTTTAATTTTTAGAGGTTTAATAAGCAAACTTATAATTAAAAAATTAGAAATTATATCTAAAAGAACTACAAATAAATTAGATGATACATTTGTAAATGCCTTAATTGGACCAGCGAGATTTTTACCGATTGTTTTAGGTTTTTTTATTGCGAGCTATTACATGACATTTTCAACTGAGGGAAGAGAGGTTGTTGATACTATTAATAGAACTTTAATAACAATTTTAATCTTTTGGATAATTCACCAAATTATTGAACCGGTCTCATATATCTTAAGTGGTCTTGATAAACTTTTAACCAGAGAATTAATTGGTTGGATAATTAAATCACTAAAAGTTCTTATCTTTATTTTAGGTTTAGCAGCAGTTTTAGAATTATGGGGTATTAAAATTGGACCTATTATTGCTGGACTTGGTTTATTTGGGGTAGCAGTGGCCTTAGGAGCACAAGATTTATTTAAAAATTTAATTTCAGGAATTTTAGTTCTTGTTGAAAAGAGATTTAGAATTGGTGATTGGATTTTAGTTGATGGAATAATTGAGGGTATTGTTGAAAAAATTGGTTTTAGATCTACCACAATAAGAAAATTTGATAAATCTTTAGCCATTATTCCAAATTTTCAATTTGCAGAAAATGCAGTTATCAATATTAGTGAAACTTCAAATTGGTTAATAAGTTGGATAATTACTCTCCAGTATGACACTACAGTTGATCAACTAAAAACTATAAGAAATCAGATTGAAGATCATATAAACAAGAATGATGATTTTAACACAAGTATAGGTGTTGCGGTGAGAGTGGATAAGTTTTCAGACAGTTCAATAGACATGTATGTTCGTTGTTTTACAAAAACAGATAGTTGGAATGAGTGGCTATCAGTAAAAGAGCGTTTAGCACTTAAAATTAAACAAATTGTAGAAAGTAATAAAGCTTCTTTTGCTTTTCCAAGTCAGTCAATTTATATAGAAAAAAAGTGATTGCTATTTTTTACTTAGTTTTACAGATTTTAAAACTTTATTCTTATGTTGTGATAACAAATGTTGTTGTAAGTTGGTTGATTGCATTCAACATTTTGAATACACAAAACA
>QCJE01000024.1 GCA_003216235.1 Pelagibacteraceae bacterium AG-404-P07 | reverse complement strand
ACTTTCAATTGAACCATTGGCCTTCTTTTTAATTATATTTTTTTGGACTCCTTCACATTTTTGGGCTTTGAGTTTATATAAATCTGATGATTATAAAAAAGCTAATATACCAATGCTTCCTTTAACTAATGGAGTTGAGAGTACAAAGATAAATATATTTGTTTATTCCTTGTTAATGCTTCCAGTTATAATTTTTCCTTATCTAATAAATTTTGTTGGATTAACTTTTTTAGTCCCATCATTATTGTTAACATTCTATTATAACTTTTTATGTTACGAGCTATACAATTATAAGAAAAATAAGTTTAATTCGAAAAAAGCCAAAGCAATATTTGGATATTCAATACTTTATTTATTTTTAATTTTTGTCCTTTTTCTGATAGATAAAATATTATGATAACACCAGACAAAAAAACTAAAAAAAAAAATATTATTACGGCACTTGTTATTATCGCTTTTATGATTTTTCTCTTCTTTTTTACTTTATATAACACAGGAGTATTTGATAGGGCTATATGATTGAAAGAAAGAAATTAACCCCAATAGTCTTAGCTGGTATTTTTGTTTTAATGCTAGGCTTGTCTTATGCAGCAGTGCCTCTATATGATCTTTTTTGTAGAGTTACTGGCTTTGGAGGTACTACTCAAGTGTCGAACAATGCACCAAAAATAGTTTTAGATAAAGTTGTCAGCGTCAGATTTGATACAAATGTGAACAATTTACCATGGGACTTTAAAGCAAAATCAAATGTCATTGATGTCAAAGTTGGTCAAGTTAATAAAATAGAGTTTGAAGTAACAAATTACAGTGATGAACCAACAGCGGGAGTGGCAAGTTTCAATGTTTCACCTGCTAGCTTCGGGAAATATTATAGTAAATTAGGTTGTTTTTGTTTTGAAAAACAGAAGTTAAAAGCTGGTGAAAAAGCAACTTATGTAATGACTTTTTATTTAGACCCCGATATGGTCAATGACCCTACTGTACAAAACTTGGAAGATGTAACTATGTCGTATACTTTTTTCTCGACAGATTATTATAAACAATCATAATCCAAATAATGTCAGCTGAAAAAAAACACGATTATCATCTTGTAGATCCAAGTCCTTGGCCAATCTATACTTCTTTCTCATGCTTGGTTTTAGCTTTGGGAGCAGTTTATTATATGCATTCAGATGTATCATGGGGAATGTATTTAGGTTTAGCTTTATTAATTTATGGAGCCTACATGTGGTTTAGAGATGTTGTGATTGAAGCTGAGCATCAAGGCCATCATACTCCGGTTGTTCAAATACATCATCGTTATGGAATGACATTATTTATAGCTTCGGAGGTAATGTTTTTTGTTGCATGGTTCTGGGCCTATTTTGATGTGAGTCTTTTTCCTAATGAATTTGTAGGTAATGTTTGGCCACCAAAAGATATTGAAACTTTTGATCCTTGGGACATTCCATTAATTAATACGTTGATACTATTACTGTCAGGAACAACAGTTACTTGGTCTCATCATGCTCTTTTAGAAGATGATAGAAAAGGTTTTATCAATGGGTTGATCTTAACTGTAATTCTTGGAGTTTCTTTTACTGCACTTCAAGCATATGAGTATCATCATGCGACGTTTGCTTTTTCAGATCATATATATGGATCAGTGTTTTATATGGCAACAGGATTTCATGGTTTCCATGTTATTGTGGGTACAATTTTTTTAGCAGTATGTCTATGGCGTGGAAAATTAGGCCACTTCAATAAAGATCATCATTTTGGTTTTGAGGCAGCCGCTTGGTATTGGCACTTTGTTGACGTTGTATGGTTATTCTTATTCGCAGCTATATATATTTGGGGAAGTTAATTTGATCCTTGAAACATAAATTTTTATTTTCGGTTTTTGTAATTTTCTTTATCTTAGTTTTCATCTACTTAGGGTCGTGGCAAATTATTCGATTAAATTGGAAGAATAATCTAATTTTAGAAATAGAAACATCTTTAAAAAATCCTCCCGTTGAACTGTCTAAGTCAAATCTAGCTAATTTTTTGAAGATAAAGACATCCGGGTCTATAGACTTTGAGAAACAAATTTATTTATACAATTTAAATGAAAATGGTACACCAGGTTTTGAAGTCATAAATCCTTTAATAATAGATAGTGAAAATTATCTAATTAACAGAGGTTGGATACCTTTTGAAAAAAAAAATTCTGAGGAAATTAATGATTTTGATGAGAATAATATTATTGGAACTCTTAAATCACAAGGAAGAAAAAATATTTTCAAACCAGATAATGATATTAAAGAAAATTATTGGTTTAGTTTAGATAGAGAAGATATTTTAAAATTTACTGGTAAAAAATTTTCTAAATACATAATTTATTTAGAAGGTAATTATCAATCCCCAAAACCAAAAAAAATTACTGCTAATATTTCTAATAATCATAAAAAATATGCAATCACATGGTTTACTTTAGCAATATCAATTTTTTTGCTATATCTATATTTTAGAAAAAAAAATTATTAAATGAAAAATATTAAAATCATTTCGACACTAGGGCCCGCTACCCTAAAAAAAAAGATTCTTAACAGTATCAAAAAAGATATTGATATTTTTAGGCTAAATATGTCCCACTTAAGTTTGCAGGAATTGACTAAGAATTTGAAATTTTTGAGACAAAATAAAATAAAAAATATTTGTTTAGATACTGAGGGAGCACAAGTAAGAACCTTAAAAATTAAAAAAAAATATTTTAAAAAAAATACAAAAATAGAACTTTCGTGTATTCATAAAACTAAGAAAAATATTATTCAATTATACCCAAAATTTTCTTTTAAAAAAATAAAATTGAAATCAAAAGTTTTCATTGACTTTAATGGTTTAGTATTAAAAATAATAAAAATCTCAGTTGATAAACTATATTGTAAGGTGATTGAATCAGGATACTTAGAATCAAACAAAGGAGTGCATATTCATTCTGAATTAAAATTAGATCCACTTACTCAAAAAGATAAAAAAGCAATAGAAATTGCAAAAAAATTTGATGTAAAAATTTTTGCTTTGTCATTTGCCAATAGTCATGCTGATATTGTTCAAATAAAAAAAATAATACCCAAAAAAAGTATTATAATCTCAAAAATAGAGACTAGGCTAGGTTTCTTAAACAGATATAAAATTACCAAAATATCAGATGCTATTTTAATTGATAGAGGAGATCTATCTAGATATGTTGATATTCCAAAAATACCTTTAGCTCAAAGATTAATTGTAAAAGATGCAAAAAAACTTAATAAGGATATTTATATAGCCACTAATCTTTTAGAAACCATGATTAATTTTAATGAGCCAACTAGAGCTGAAAGCAATGATATTTTTTCATCATTAGAGATGGGTTCAGATGGATTAGTTTTAGCTGCAGAAACTGCAATAGGCAAATATCCTAAAGAGTGCATTAATTTTTTAAAACAAAGTATTAAGGTATTTAATAATCAAAAAATATTTAAACGTAACAACAATACCTTTTTTTAGGTTTAAAAAAATTACCAATTAGCTTTTGTTGCTAAAGAAAAATCAGCCTTCATTTTACTACGAAAATTTAACCATTTATAGTGTTCCATGGCCGCAATAGATCTTTCTTTTGTAGAAAAATATATTTTAAAATTGAATTTTTTGATTAAATCTAAAAAATGAAATTCTATTAAAGCAGCCTCCATTTCAGAAATTCTATTTATCCAAGATCCTGATTGACTTTTTGATATATTTTTAAATTCTATCGAATCAAAGTTGTTTCCTGACCATGGTATACCACAAAAAGTAGGTTCGAAATTAGTCATATTAGGATTTACATTTAAGAAATCACATAACCTTTGAATTTCTTTTTTAGGATTTTTAACTAAGGAGTCGTATTTTGTAAATATATATTTTTTTTTTCCAAAAATTTTTTCATTTAGTAAACCATAATCAAAACCTAATTTCCCTCTAGAAATACAAGATTGTCGTAATGCTTCAATAGAGTCAGTATCATTTAAATTTTTAAGTTTTCGATTCCATCTTGATTTAAGTGATGCATAATTATCTCTAGGATCTCTAATATTGTGTATAAAAAGAGAATTTGGAAATTTTTTATTTATTTCATGGGCATAAACTTCGCTTGTTGAGCTCCTATCTAAAAAATATTTTACATTTACCAAGTTTTGTGGAGTTATTTTTGAATAAGCCAAAGCCATAGCTTTAAAATAATTATCCCAAGAATCTTTTTTGTTAGCAATTTTTGAGAATGTTTGTATGAATTTTTTAAAATTAAAATAATTTTTTTTCGCTTTGCATTTTTCAAATAAACCACTGTGTAAAAATTTAAAATTCTTATTTATCATATAATTTATTTTTTGTTTATGAGTATAATTTTTAATTTCTGTGTATGGATAAAATAGATGGAAAAATTTGCTTTCATGAGGATAAACAAGTATTTGTGGATGGAAATCAAATATACCCATGTAAGCACCACCACCAGAAGCTCTATGACCACAAAAAAATATAGGTTTAATTTTATTAAATTTTATCATGAACCAGCTTTAATTATATTAGACTTATAATTTTTTCAATATTTTAAAAAATTTTTTTTGAAAATTCGGCAATAATGTTAGATAAAGAAATAATTTTATTAATTTAAAATTAAAATTTATAAAATATCAATCTAATGCTTAAAATAAATAACTAATATAATAAAAAATGCAACAAAATGAATTATCTAAAAAAAATATAATAATTTATGTCAGGAGAGGTCTTTTAGAGCTAGAGTGGATTTCTCCAATTTTAGAAAAATTTCATAACTCAAAATATAATATTTATTTTTATTTTAAATCAAAAAAAGTTTTTAATAAAGTAAAAGAAAATCAATTTTATTTTAATTTTATATTTAAAATAAAAAAAAAAATTAAAATAAATAATCTAACAGATGATATATTTTTAAAAACTCTAAGATTTTTTTTAAAAAAAACAAATTTTACAAATTTAGAAAATCAGATTACAGAAAAACTACATTCATTTGAAAAATTTGTAAAAAAAATCGATAAAGATTTAACCGTAAATAATATTTCTTTTTTAATGACTGAATACGATAACAATGACTATACAATTAAAAAATTATATTATGATGATATAAGAGAAAAACCAAAAATTATTTTTTATCCATCTGCACCAACTATTCGCGATCATAATATATCTCAAGATTTCAAAAAAATTTATGCTAATTGTTTATTTTTACCGTCTAAAAAATCTGTTCCATTTTGGGAAAGAAAAGTTTTAGATAAATCAATAATAAATAATAAATTTGGTTTACCTCAATTTCAAGAAAATTGGATAAAAAATTTCAAAATAGAAAACAAAACCCAAAAAAAAATTATTCTTCTTTCTCTGAGTGATGTACAAGAAAAATATAAAAAAATAAAACATCATTACAAAAATTTTATAAAAACTCTTGATAGTTTATTTGCTTATTTAGAAACAAAAAACGATGTTATAGTTTTGATCAAACAACATCCAAATAAACCAATTAATTATGAAAACATTTTAAACAGAAAATTAAGATTTAGTTATTTTGAGAAAAGTTTTATGGATGGAGTAATTAATTCTGATATTGTAGTTACTTCTTTTAGAAGTTCAGCATCTATTTATGGCTCATTGCTGGGTGTACCGACTATTTCAATTCAAAATCATTTTTTAGATTATGAAAAAAAAAAAAATATTTACTCACTTTTAGGCTTTACATATATTGCTAAAGATGATGAGGATTTAAAAGATAAGATAAATGGTGTTTTAAAAAATAATAATAACAATATTTTTAATGATCAGTTTTTGATTGGAAAAAAATATTTTGACACTAATAATAGCTTGCCAGATGATATATTTAAAGAAATCTTAAAATATGAATAAAATCAAAATTGGAATTGTTGGCTGTGGATGGGAAGGCGATTAATATTTTAGAAAAAAGAATTATTAAATGAACTATATTAGCACGAGAAATAATCGGAAAAACTTTACTTTTAAAGATGTTTTCCTCAAAGGTTTGGCAGATGATGGGGGGCTATTTGTGCCTCAATTAATCAAACCATTTAAAAAAGAAGAATTAGATAATTTTAAAAACCTTAGTTACAATGATTTAGCGGCTGAAATAATTTATCCATTCATAGGAGATTTCATGTCTAAAGATGACTTAATTTCTTTGATTTCTAAATCATATTCAAATTTCAGATGTGATGATGTTGTAAAAATTTCAGATCTGGGAAATTTAAAAGTTCTAGAACTATTTCATGGCCCCACTCTTGCTTTTAAAGATATCGCAATGCAATTAATAGGTAATTTTTATCAATATCATTTAGGACGTGATCAAAAAAAAATAAATATAATCGTTGCAACTTCAGGTGACACTGGTGCAGCTGCTATAGATGCTTTAAAAGGAAAAAATAATTTAAATGTTTTTGTATTGCACCCTAATAATAAAATTTCACCGGTACAAAGAAGACTAATGACAATTCACGAAGAGAGTAACGTATTTAACATTGCAGTTAAGGGCAATTTTGATGATTGTCAAAATTTAGTAAAAGCAATGTTTAATGATGAAGAGTTTTCTAAAGAAATTAATATGTCGGGTGTAAACTCAATTAATTGGGCAAGAATTGTTGCGCAATCAGTATATTATTTTTACGCTTACTTCAAAATTGGAAACGATCAGCCTTTATCCTTTTCTGTTCCAACAGGAAACTTTGGTGATATTTATGCTGGTTATTTAGCAAAAAAACTAGGTCTTCCAATTGATAAACTAATCGTAGCTACAAATAAAAACGACATACTGCACAGAGCTATATCTGGTGGTGACTACAGTCAAAAGAAAGTTGAGGAAACAAATACACCAAGTATGGATATACAAATAGCGA
>QCJE01000023.1 GCA_003216235.1 Pelagibacteraceae bacterium AG-404-P07 | reverse complement strand
AAGCAGAAAAATTTGAAATTTTAAAAAAATTGAAAAAAAGAAAAAATTTTAATAGTAAAATATTAAATATATTTAAAAATATTCAACTACCACTTGATTATAAAAAGAAAAAATCTCAATTCATTATTAAAAATGACTTTACCAGGAGAACAGCCTTAAAATATGTTAAAGATATTCTAAAACAAATATAAAGATGAAAGAAATTATCCTAGATACAGAAACTACTGGCTTAAGTGTTAAAGAAGGACATAGAATTGTTGAAATAGGTTGTATTGAATTAGATAATTTAATTCCAACAAAAAAAAATTTTCACTGTTTTTTAAATCCAGAAAGAAAAGTTTCCGATAAAGCATTTGAGGTACATGGATATACAGACGAATTCTTATCCAAACAAAAAAAGTTTAAAGATATAGTTGATGATTTTTTATCCTTTATAAAAGGAAAAAAACTAATAATTCATAATGCTGAATTTGATCTTTCACATTTAAACAATGAATTAAAAATTATTGGAAGAGAAAATATTAAAAATGAAATTATAGACACTTTAATAGTTGCGAGAGAAAAGTTCCCGGGATCTCAAATAAATTTAGACTCTTTATGTAAAAGATATCGAATTGACAATTCAAAAAGGATCAAACATACTGCTCTAGTTGATTGTGAGTTATTGTCAAAAGTATATATAAATTTAACAGATCAAAAAGAGCCAGTGTTAGATTTTAAAAATATTGAAGCAGATAGGCCAAATATTGAGAATAAAAATTTCTTATATTTTAAGAAAATTATAAAACCTTCTGATGAAGAAAAAATAAATCATAAAAATTTTTTGAAAACCAGTTTAAAAAAGAATTTTTTTAATTAAATCTTTGACTATAAAGTTTTTCAAAATCAATTTTTTTTTCAAATTTTACTTCTGGATAACCTGAATTATGAAGTAAATTCAAAAATGAAGTTTCTATATTTGGATAAATATCCTTTTGTACATCACAAAGAATTATTTTTTCGATTTCCTTCTTTTCTTTAATCTCATCACTTACCTTTATCACTGTAGAAAAAATTATTTCAAAAAAAGATTTTTTATTTTCTAGGCTTTTATCTTCGTATTTAAGAGTTGTACTGATCTCAACTAATTTATCTTTTAAAGGTTTTGAGGTTATATCAATATTTAATTGATATTTTGCTATATTTTTTTTTACAAATAAATATGTTTCAATGTCAGGTGTTTCGCTAGACATGTCTTTTATATATTTTGTTAGAATTTTATAATTTTCTGTTTTCGTCATCTTCGATATCTTCAAATTCTCCTTCTATATAAGTTTTTTTTACCGATGTCTCTTTTTTAAACTTTTTTAAAAATTTTCCCAAAAAAAGTTTTCTTGATAAAGGAAATAATAATAAAAATCCTAAAGTATCAGTAGCAAAACCAGGGATTATTAACATGATTGCAGCTAAAGCAATTGTAGCTCCAGAAATTATTTCATAAGTAGGTAATTCATTTTTTATTAATTGGGAAAATCCAGATTTTAAAGTATTTAATCCCTCATATCTTGCATAAATTACACCAACTATGGCTGTAACAAATATTAAAGAAATTGTATTAAAAGCTCCAATTTGACCACCTATCTTAATGAATAGATAAATTTCGATTATTGGAACTAAAATAATGGTTAAAAGAACTGTGTTCATTTGTCTTTAATGTAATTGTTAGTTGAAATTATTCAACATAGTAATTAAGTTATATCTATGAATTATAGTTTTGAATATATAGACATTATTTTACTTGCAATGATCGCAGGATTTATTTTTTTAAGATTAAGAGGAATTCTTGGAAAAAGAACTGGTTTTGATGGTAAATCTGCTCCTCAATTTGAAGAAATTTTAAAAAACGTAGATACAAAAATAAAAAAAGAGCAAAATCTTAATTTTGATGAAAGTGCTCAAAAAGACTTCCTAAAAGGAGCTGAAATTGCTTATGAAACTATAATTACAGATTTCAGTGATGATGATAATAAACTTATAAAAAGCAAACCATTATTAAGTCAAAAAATATTAGAACAGTTCAACCACGCTCTTAAAGAGAGAAATAATAAAGGTCATTTCGCTGAAATTACTTTTATTGGTATAAATTCAGCAGATATTAAAGAGCATAAAAAAATAAACAATATACTTCAGGTGACTGTAGATTTTGTCGGTGAGGTAATTACATGCATTAGAGATAAGGATAAAAAAATTATATCAGGTGATCCAGAAAAAATAAAAAAGATCTATGATACCTGGGTCTTTTCAAGAGATATGAGATCTAATAGTCCAAATTGGCAATTAGTAGATATTTTAACTTAATTGAGCAACAAAATTTCAGATAAAGATAAAAAAGATTGGGAAGATTTCTTATCTAAAGGTGAAAGCTTACCTGATAAAGATACCAAATACATCAAAAAGGAAATAATAAGAAATCATAAATTTGATTTACATGGTTATTCTCTAGATGAAGCGAATAATAAAATAGAGAGTTTAATAAACCAGTCTTATAAAAATGGTGTTAGAAAATTAGTTATAATAACAGGGAAAGGACTTCATTCAGAAAATGAAAAGAATCCTTATGTTTCAAAAAATCTTGGTATACTAAAGTTTTCTGTACCCGATTATATTAAAAAAAATGCTAATCTTATGAGCAAAATCTCAAACATTACAGATGCAGAAATACAAGATGGTGGAAGTGGTGCTTTTTATATTTTTTTAAAAAAAAAATTATAAAATAAATTTTGAAAGATCAGTATCTTTAACTAAATTATCAAGATTTTTATTGATATATTCTTTGTTAATAATAATTTTTTCTCCTGATCTATCGGTAGCAGTAAAACTTATATCATCCAATATTTTTTCAATTATTGTGTGTAATCTTCTTGCACCAATATTTTCAACTGTTGCATTAACTTCTGAAGCAATTTTTGCAATAGTATCAATTCCATCTTCTGAGAACTCTAAGTCAACATTTTCAGTTTTTAAAAGCGCCACATACTGTTTAATTAAACTATAATCAGGTTCTTTTAATATTCTTTTAAAATCATCACTCGTTAAAGCTTCTAACTCTACTCTAATAGGCAACCTTCCTTGAAGTTCTGGTAATAGATCTGACGGTTTTGCAAGTTGAAATGCGCCAGATGCAATAAATAATATATGATCTGTTTTAATTGGACCATATTTAGTATTTACAGTTGTCCCTTCAATTAAAGGTAATAAGTCTCTTTGAACACCTTCTCTAGACACATCACCACCAACTCTATCAGTTCTACCAGAAATTTTATCAATTTCGTCTAAAAAAACTATTCCATTATTTTCAGCTGATGTTTTGGCAGCTTTAATAATTTTGTCTTGTTCAATTAATTTATCAGACTCATCATTTATCAAAATTTCATGAGATTCTTTTACTGTCATTTTTTTCTTTTTTTCTTTGGCTCCCATGGATTTTCCCAACATTTCCCCAATATTTATCATACCAACATTTGCTCCTGGCATTCCTGGTATTTCAAATGACGTTCCATTTCCTCCAGTATCACTTACTGCGATTTCAATTTCATTATCATCTAAGTCACCATTTCTTAATCTTTTTCTAAAACTTTCTCTTGTAGCTAAACTCGCTTTTTTACCAACGAGTGCATCTAATACTTTTTCTTCAGCTAACTTTTGGGCTTTAGTAAATACTTCTTTTCTTTTCTTAACTTTTTCCATTGAAATAGCTATTTCAGTTAGATCTCTTATAATTTGTTCAACGTCCCTTCCAACATAACCAACTTCTGTAAATCTTGTTGCTTCAACTTTTACGAAAGGTGCTTCAGCTAATTTTGATAATCTCCTTGAAATTTCTGTTTTTCCAACACCGGTTGGTCCTATCATTAAAATATTTTTTGGAAGAACTTCATTTTTCATCTCACCCTTTAAGGCTTGTCTTCTCCATCTATTTCTTAATGCTACTGCTACAGCCTTTTTTGCTTTATTTTGTCCAACAACAAATCTATCAAGCTCAGAAACTATTTCCCTTGGTGATAGCGAACTACCTACTGAAGACCCTGATTTTTGATTTTTTTCTTTTGGATGCAGTTTTGTAACGTTTGAATTATCCATTATATTTTTTCTATTTTAACATTATTGTTTGTAAACACACATATTTCTGCTGCTACTTCTATTGCTTTTTTTGCAAGTTGTTCAGCGTTCATTTCAGTTCCCATCAAAACTTTTCCAGCAGCTAATGCATAGTTTCCACCAGAACCAATTCCAATAACATCACCTTCAGGTTCTAGAACATCTCCAGTCCCAGAAATAATGTAACTGTTTTCTTTATCACCTACAGCCATTAAAGCTTCGAGTCTCCTTAAATACTTGTCTGTTCTCCAGTCTTTTGCTAATTCAACAGCTGCTCTCGACAAATTTCCTGCATGTTTTTCTAATTTTGCTTCAAGTCTCTCAAATAATGTAAGTGCATCTGCGGTAGATCCTGCAAAACCTGCAACAACACCTCTTTTTTCAATTTTTCTAACTTTTGAAGCAGTGCTTTTTACAACTGTATTTCCCATACTTACTTGGCCATCACCAGCTACAACTACTTCATTATTTTTCCTAACTAATACAATTGTTGTCATAGCTTATAAATGGATACTAATTTTGATAGTTCAAGACTAAGTTTAGTATTATTGCCATATTTGAATAATATATGTATACCTCATTTAAATTATGAAGCGTAAAGGTAAAATTAGTAGAAAAACAAAAGAGACTAGCATTAGTGTCGATCTTAATATTGATGGTAATGGCAAGTATAAAATAGATACTGGAATAGGTTTTTTAAATCACATGCTTGAGCAATTATCAAAACATTCCTCTATAGATATGAATATTAAAGCAAAGGGAGATACTCATATTGATTTACATCATACAACTGAGGACACAGGTATTGCAATTGGGGAGGCTTTAAAAAAAGCATCTAAAAAATTTGTTGGTATTAGAAGATATGCTCATGCAATAATTCCTATGGACGAAACGTTAACCAGAGTTGCGATTGATGTATCTAATAGACCTTACTTAATCTGGAGAGTTAAGCTTAAAGTAGAAAAGCTTGGAGAAATGGATACAGAATTATTTAAAGAGTGGTTTCAAGCCTTTTCTCAAGCAGCCGGAATTACTTTGCACATTGAAAATATTTACGGTGATAATAGTCACCACATTATCGAGTCTTGTTTTAAAGGATTAGCAAGATCTTTAAGAACAGCATTGGAAATGGACCCTAGGAATAAAAAAACAATTCCTTCTACTAAAGGTTCTTTATAAGTTTAATGAACGTTACAATTGTTGATTATAACTCGGGCAATATAAGCTCGGTGATAAACTCTTTTAAAGAAGTTGCTCAAGAAAAAGTAAATATCGAGGTTACTTCAGATTTAAATAAGATTAAATCAAGTGATAAAGTAGTTTTACCGGGACAAGGCTCATTTAAAAGCTGTGTAGATGCTTTAAACACAATTAATGGCCTTAGAAATACACTTAACGAATTTGTAATAATTAATAAAAAGCCTCTCCTTGGAATTTGTGTTGGCTTACAAATGTTTGCTGATATTGGTTATGAAGAAACTCAAACAAAAGGATTAGGTTGGATCCCAGGCAAAGTTTTAAAAATAGATAATAAAAAAGGAAAGTATAAACTTCCTCACATAGGATGGAACCAAATAGAAATTATTAAAGATAGTAAAATTTTCAAAGATATAGAAAATAAATCTCATATGTATTTTGTGCATAGCTATGAATTTGTACCGAATGATAAAAACGTAATTTCAGCAACAACAGATTATTCATCAAGTATTGTTTGTTCTGTTGAAAAGGAAAATATTTTTGGAACCCAATTTCACCCTGAGAAGAGTGATAAATTTGGGCTTAAAATAATTCATAACTTTATAAATTTATAATGAAAATATTTCCAGCAATAGATATCAAAGATAAAAAGTGTGTGAGGTTAGTTAGAGGAGACTTTAATAATAAAACTGAATACGAAATGTCTCCTATTGAACAAGCTGAAAAATATAAAGATTATGGTTTTAAAAATTTACATATGGTTGATTTAGACGGAGCTTTAACTGGCGAGACAGTAAATTTAGATATCATTCAAGATATATTTAATAAATTTGATCTTAAAATTGAGATAGGTGGTGGAATTAGAAATATTGAGAGTATTAAAAAATATATTGATGCTGGTGCTGAGAAAGTGATTTTAGGTAGTGCTGCCATAAAAAATAAAAATTTTTTAAAAGAAGCATGTAAAAAATTTCCAAATAAAATCGCCTTAGGTTTGGATGCTAAAGATGGATATTTATCAGTATCTGGGTGGAAGGAAAATTCTAATCAATTAACTTTAGATTACTTAAAAGAAGTAAATGATTATGGTATTAGTCGATTGATTTATACAGATATTAATCGAGATGGTATGAAACAAGGCCCAAACTTTGAAGAAACATCAAGAGTTGCTGAGATATCAAATTTTCCTGTAATTATATCTGGTGGAGTTTCATCTATTGATGATATTAAAAAAGCAAAGAGTTTAAATAATATTGAAGGTATAATAGTTGGTAAAGCTATTTATGATGGTGATATTAAATTAGAGGAACTTGTAAAAGAAGATGCTTAAAAATAGAATTATTCCGTGCCTAGATGTTAAGAATGGTCGCGTTGTTAAAGGTATAAACTTTGTTGATTTAAAAGACGCTGGCGATCCTGTGGAACAAGCCAAAATTTATAGCGATGGTGGGGCGGATGAAATTTGTTTTTTAGATATCACGGCATCTAATGAAAATAGAAATATTATTTATGACGTTGTAGAAAAAACTTCAAAAAAATGTTTTGTTCCTTTAACTGTGGGTGGTGGAATTAGAAATGTAGAGGATATCAACAAATTACTTAATTGTGGCGCAGATAAAGTTTCAATAAACACAGCAGCAGTCGAAAATTCAAAAGTAGTTTCAGATAGTTCGAAAAAGTTTGGATCACAGTGTATTGTTGTTGCAATTGATGCAAAAAATAACGGAAATAAATGGGAAGTATTTACTCATGGAGGAAGAAACAATAGCGGCATTGATGTCTTAGAGTATGCAAAACAAATGGAAGAAAATGGTGCAGGGGAACTATTAGTAACTTCGATGGATAGAGATGGAACACAAGTTGGTTATGATATTGATTTAATGTCCAAAATTTCATCTATAGTTAACATTCCTTTAATTGCGTCAGGGGGGGTAGGGAATTTAGATCATCTAGTAGATGGAATTCAATTAGGTAAAGCTAGCGCTGTTCTAGCTGCATCAATATTTCATTATGGAAAATATTCAGTAAGAGAAGCAAAGGAATATTTGGACTCAAAAGGAATACCTGTTAGAATTTAGCATGTTAAGCACTCTAGAAAATTTATTTAATCTTGCGAGAGAAAGAAAGAAATCTCCTGTCGATGGATCTTATACAAACAAATTACTTAGTGATAAATCTTTGAGTAAAGAAAAAGTATTAGAAGAAATTAATGAACTTATTGAAGCAGTAGAAAATAATTCAAATAAAATTCATGAAGCTGCCGACGTTTTTTATCATTTAATAATTTATTTAGAAGCTAATGATGTAAAAATAGAAGATGTTATGAATGAACTTAACAAAAGAAAAAAATGAGTTACGATGATAATAATATTTTTGCAAAAATTTTAAGAGGTGATATTCCTTGTAAAAAGATTTATGAGGATAATTTTGTATTATCATTTCACGACATAAATCCTCAAAAAAAAGTTCATGCACTTGTAATACCGAAAGGGAAATATATTGACCTCGATGACTTTAGCTTGAACGCATCACCTGATGAGATGGTAGGCCTATTAAAAGGAATAAATATTGTAGCTAAAAAACTTGGGATTTCTGTAGATACAGGAAAAGGGTATAGAGCTTTAGCCAATATCAGTGAACATGGAGGCCAAGAGGTACCTCATTTACACTTTCATTTATTTGGGGGTGAAAAAGTTGGTAAAATGGTTGAGTGAATAAAAAAATAGATAGAAATTACTTAGAAATACATTCACTCAATGATTTAATTGAGTCTAAGGCACCTTTAAAAAATTTTGAAATAAAACTTATTGATCCACCAAATTATCAATTAAATAAATTTTTTTATAAGAATATTGGTAAAAATCACAAATGGATTGATAGATTGGCCTGGGGTGAAAAAAATGGGTTGAATACACAACTAGTAAAAAAGTCAAAACATATATATTAAAAAAAAAAGAGGATCTTGTTGGATATTTTGAATTGAATATTCATCAAGATGAAGCAGAAATAGCTTATTTTGGTTTACTTGAAGAA
>QCJE01000022.1 GCA_003216235.1 Pelagibacteraceae bacterium AG-404-P07 | reverse complement strand
AAAAAAAGAAGCTGCGCTTTTAAGAGAGGAACTTAAAAAAGAAGTTTCTAGCTTAAAAACAAAATATAATAAAGTCCCAGGATTAACGGTAATTCTGATTGGTGATCTAACCCCAAGCCAGATTTATGTTCGAAACAAAGAAAAATCAGCCAATGAGGTTGGGCTTAAATCTGATATTATAAAATATCCAGATTCAGTTGAGGAAAAGATTGTTTTAGAAAAAATTGTGGAACTAAACAAAGATGATTCAGTATCAGGTATTTTAGTTCAGTTGCCTCTTCCGAAACATATAGATAAACAAAAAGTTATAGAAGCTATTGATCCTTCTAAAGATGTGGATGGTTTTCATCCTAAGAATGTTGGTAATCTTTCATCTGGTTACGAAAGTTCAGTGCCATGTACACCTTTAGGATGCTATTTATTGATAAAGAAAATAGAACCAAATTTAAATGGAAAGAAAGCAGTTGTAGTTGGTAGATCAAATTTAAATGGAAAACCTATGACACAACTTCTTTTAAAAGAAAATTGTACTGTCACAATTACACATTCAAGAACGAAAGATTTAAAAGCTGAATGTCTTGAAGCCGATATTATTGTTGCAGCAGTTGGAATACCTGAACTTGTTAAAGGCGATTGGGTTAAAAAAGATACTATTGTAATTGACGTTGGTATTAATAAAACAGATAAAGGCATTGTAGGAGATGTAGATTTTGACGAAGTTTCAAAAAATGCAAAAGCTTTAACACCAGTTCCTGGTGGAGTAGGCCCTATGACTATTGCGTGTTTGCTTAAAAATACCATTGACTGTTTCAAAAGATCGCAAATTTAATATTTAATCCATTAAACAATCTTTGATAGGGTTTGTTTATGAAAAAACCTAGGTATCCATATAGAATTGTTATATTGATGGCTATACTTACTATTCCACCTATTGGAGCAACACAATTGGGTTGGTATCTTTATGACAAGCAGACAGGTTTTGATTATGGGATGATTGTAGGAACATTTTCAGTTATATTTGCTGCATGGTTAATGTATGAAAAAAATTGGAGAGAAGAAGATGAGGATTAATTAGTGGAAAAAATTATTTTTTTTGGTCTAGTAATTCCTATTCTTGGGTTCGTTTTATATTTAGGGGCTACAGCAATTATGAAAGGCTTTAGTGCAAAAAATGCAAACAAAACCGAAAATAATATTGAAAATGAAGTATCAGAGGAATTTTCGTCTGATGAAAATAAACTTAGTAATGAAATAGAAAAATTAAACAAACTTTTAAATGATGGGGTTTTAACTCAAGAAGAATTTGAAAAAGCCAAAAAAAAAATTTTAGATCAATAATTAATTTTTTTTAGTAATATCAATTATTACATTTTGAAAAGATTTTAGTGCTTCTTTATTTTCGAATAAGTTTTTTTCTGCGCATTTAGAGTAATATTTTTTTATTTCAAGTAACTTATTTTGATCCATATTTGCAATTTCAATCGCAGCAGAAATATAATCTTCAACGTTATCAACAACTGGAGGCTCTTCAATTTGCATTTGTTTATAGGCACCTTGAACGATTTTAGTTCTTAAATATTTTGTAGGCATTGTGACTGTTGGTGTTCCATAAATCATTGACTCATGAAAACTATTTCCTGCACCAAAGTAAAATGGATCTAATAAAACCGAAGCACGTCCACAGTGATGGATATATTCAGTTTCTTTAAGTGGACTTAGGAAAGTAACTCTATCTATCTCTTGAGATAATTTTTTTTGAAGTCTATTGAAAATTTTTTTGCAAAATGTTTCGTTTTTATCTTTTATGAAAAAAATTTTTGCCTTTTTATCTTTTTTTAGAATCTTAAATACAACTTCATCAAAATCTGGATGTAACTTAAATAAAGTTTGTGGACAAGAATAAATATTATTAGATTTTATCTCATTATCATTTAATTTTTTTATATTTGGTCTTGAAAGGTACATCGGTAAATAATCACATAAAATCAGTTTCTCTGAATAGTGTTTTTGAGCTTCTTGTTTGCTTATTTCTAGAAGTTTTGATGAAAGAAAATAATCTATATTGGAATTCCCTGTAGTCTCTGGATGTCCCCAGGATGTTAGTTGAAATCTTCCAAGTCTCAAAAAAGTTAAATAATATAGTTGAGAAGACATGCCAATATCTGGATAAAAAACTATATCCAAGTTTTGACCTAGTATTAAATCAATTTTTTCTTTAAATAATTTTGGTAATTGAAAGTTTTTTATTTTATTTCTTTCTTCTTCTTGGAGAAAATCTTTACTTAATCCTTTACCATTATCTAAATAAAAAATATTTATATCAAACAATGAGATATCTAAGTTAAATATTAATCCTTTAAAAAGTTTTTCAATTGTGTGATTGTTAAAAAATTCAGAAATAAATCCAATTTTAATTTTTTTATTATCGTTAGATTTAAGTTCAAAATTATTTTGAAGTTCTGAATATGTTTTTCGAAAGAGTTCATTTAACTTTTTTGATAATTCTAAATTATCTTCATTATCGTAAGTATAATAAAACATTGGTGGATCTAAATATTGATCATCAATAGTTAATTTGAGATTATCATCTGTAATTGCTTGATTAATCTTTTCAAAAGTATTTTTCCTTATAATGCTTATTTCATCTTTGCTCATTGGAATTGCTGGTCTCTCAAATTTTTCTAATAATTGATATTTTTTGTTGATCTTATCTTTTTCTTTGGAAATAGTTTCGATAACTTCTTTAATTTTGTCTTGTTGCTTTAAAATAAATAATAAAAATTCTGTAAGTTTTTTATCTTTAAAGCCAAGATCAAACATGTTTTGAATAAGTTTTTCAGATTTTTCAAATTTTTTGTTTTGGAAACAAGATATAAGTAAATTATTTAGAACGTCTTTGTTAGTAGGATGAATATTTTTTAATTCTTCGAAGCAATTTTCGGCTTCATTAAAATTTCCATTTCTAAGACTTTCGACACCTTTTTTAAACAGGGTTTCGGAGTTTTTAATCATTTTAATTATAAGCTAACAGATTTTTTAAAGATCTTATCTCTCCTATCTTAAAAACTATTGCATCATTTTTTTTGAATCCAAAGTTTTCAGCATTTTCCTTAAATCTAAGAGGAGGTTCCATTATTGGTTCTAATGATAAAACAAATGTACCCCAGTGTGTCCCTAAAACTTTTTTACTTCTTAAATCTTGAGCAACTTTTAGCGCTTCTTCAGGCGTAGTATGATAAATTGATTTTTCAAACATTGGTCTAAAATCATAAGCTCCAATATTAATCATTGTTAAGTCAATTGGTCCATATTTTTTGCCTAGGTCTTTATAAATATTTCCATATCCGGTGTCACAAGCAAACAATATTTTTTTATTTTTATATTCAATTAAAAAATTTCCCCAAAGTGTTTTGTTAGTATCGGTTAAACTTCTTTTTGACCAATGAACTGCAGGTAATAATGTAATTTTTAAATTGTCATTAACTTTTATTTCATCATACCAGTCCATTTCATTGACATCTTTGTATCTTGGAAAATATTTGCCAAGTTTAAGTGGCAACAAAACTTTAACGTCTTTAAATGGGAATCTTCTAATAGTTGAATTGTCTTGATGATCATAATGATTATGAGTAAGTAAAAAGATATCTGTTTTGGGAATTTCTTTTAAATTAAGGGCTGGTTCTACGTATCTCTTTGGTCCAAAAATCAAAGGTCCTGCATTTTTAGAAAATACAGGATCAGTGATTATTGTTGTTCCACCTAGTTTAATTAAGAATGTAGCATGACCAATCCAAGCAATGTAATCATCATCTTTAAATTTCTCTAAATTTTCTCTTACAATTTTTTTATCAATTACATGGTCTTTGGGAACTGTCATATCAAGCTTCCTTTTTTCTTCATTAAATTGTTTATATGACCATTTAACATTTTCTGATCTAACTGGTGATCCTTCAGGATTTCTGAAGGTTCCATTAGGTAAATGATGATAAGGTTTTTCCATAGCTATACTTAAACAATTATAAAAAAAAATTCCAACTAAAATAAATAAAATATTAATTAATTTTTTTCCATTAACCACAAACTATCTCCAGCTAAAAAATAAATTTTTCCATTATTTGGATGAACCTGTATATCCCTAATTCTTCCAATTTTATCTTTAAAAATAATCTCCTCTTTAACATTTGATTTATCATCAAATATTAATTTTCTTAATGATTTATCTTTAAGAGATGTAATTAGTGCATGACTGTTCCATTCATTAAATTCATTTCCTTTGTAAATAGTTATTGCACTCGTAGCAATAGAAGGTACCCAATATTGAATTGCTTTGGTAAAACCAGGTTTCCATTTAGGTCCAATTTTAGTTCCACTATAATTTTTTCCACCCCAGCCTAATATTTTCCAACCATAGTTTTCAGCTTTTTTTACCTCTCCAAACCAGTCACCTCCTTTTGCACCATGGTTACTCATATAAATTTTTCCATCAAAAGGGGATAATGTTAAACCTTGAGGGTTTCGAATTCCAATTTGATAAATTTCGGGCAGCCAATCTGAATTTTTTTCAAACTTAGGATTGTCACTAGGAATACTTCCATCCAAATGAATTCTTATAATACTTCCAGGATGACTTGTGGGGTCTTGTGCAATCATACCCTGTCCTCTTTCACCAGCTGATGCAAAAAGATAATTATCTTGAATTACTAATCTTGAACCAAAATGATAACCTGAATCAATTGGGGGTTCAGCTTGAAAAATATTTTTAAAGTTCAATTTGAATTTATCAAATTTTGCTTTTGCAATTGAAGTACTTGACTTCCAATTACCCCTATTTTCAGAATAGGAAATATAAACAAAATTATCTTTAAATAGAATATCTAATAGTCCTCCTTGACCGTAATCCAAAAAATTTAAATTATGATCAACTTCAGAAATCTTATTGGATTTGATATTTACAATTTTTATTTTCCCACTTTTCTCTGTAATTATTAATTCATCTTTATTCAGGAATGAAGAACCCCATGGTTCATTAAGTTTTGCTAATTTTTGAAAATTATAATTTTGAGAAAAAGATTTTGAATAAAAAAAAAAAAATAATAGTGTTAAAAATAAAACTTTTTTCACTTTAAGAAAGTTTAGATCTTCCACCATCTACTGCAATTATTTGTCCTGTGACCCAAGAACTATCTTCAGTAATAAGAAACCTCGCTAGTGAAGCAGAATCTTTTCCTTCGCCTAATCTTTTTAGGGGATGAGCTTTTGCTATACCATCTGCTAAAGCTTTATTTTTTAACATTGGCTCAGCAATTTTAGAATGTGTCAAACTAGGAGCTATGCAATTAACTCTGATGTTTGGTGCAAATTCAGCTGCTAAAGAAACAGTTAATCCTTCAACTGCAGCTTTTGAAGAAGCAATTATAGCATGATTAGTAAATCCTCTTTGTGCAGCGACTGTAGAAAATAAAACCACTGATCCTTTATTTTTTTTTAAACTTTCTTGGTATCCTTTTATCACCTCAACTGCAGAATAAAGATTTAGTTTCATACATTTATCAAAATCTTGTTCTGTTACCATTCTTAAAGGTTTTAAATCAATTGAACCTACACAGTAAGCAATCCCCTTTGTTTCTGAGATATCGCTTTTTACTCTATCAATAAATCCTTCTTCTAAAACATCAGCTACAGTCGATGTACATCCTAGTTTGTTAGAAATATTTTTAAGCTCAGCTTCATTTCTTGCAACTAAATGAACATTATTTCCTGAACTTACTAATTGTTCTGCTAAACTTGATCCGATTGAACCTGTCGCACCAAAAACAATATATTTTTCTGACATAAAAAATTTTATTAGTTATATTTAATTATGAAGTTATTTTTTATACTTGGTAATCAATTATTTCCATTAAAATACCTCGACCGCTTCAAAAAAGACCATATATTCTTTATGGCAGAAGACAATGGTTTATGTACTTACGAAAAACACCATAAGCAGAAAATACTATTATTCTTGTCTTCCATGCGATCTTATGCAGACAAGCTTAAAAAGAATAAATTTAAATTAGAGTACACAAAAATTGAGGATAAAGAATTTAAAGATGATTACCTTAAAAAATTAAAAAAGATTATTAATTCAAAAAAGATTAAAGAGATTTCTAGTTTTGAAATCGAAGATAAATTCTTTGAAAAAAAGATTTCTCAATTCTTAAAAAAAGAAAAAGTTAATTGGAATATTGTTCAAACTCCTATGTTTTTAAACTCAAGAGGTGAATTCAAAAATTACTTAGGAAAATCAAAAAAGCCTTTTATGGCAACGTTTTATAAAGAGGTTCGAAAAAAATCAGGAATATTGATGGGTACTGATGGAAATCCAATTGGAGGAAAGTGGAGCTTTGATGAAGATAACAGAAATAAACTACCAAAGGATATTTCAATACCAAAATTTCCTAAAATTTATGAAACCAATCATACAAAAAAATTAAAGCCCATTGTAGAAAAATTATTTAAAGATCATCCAGGTAGTACTGAGAACTTTTGGTTAGCAACAGAATTTGATGATGTAGTTAAACTCCTTAATTTTTTTATAAGAGAAAAATCAAATTTGTTTGGTGATTATGAAGATGCAGTAAATCAAAAAGATAACATTTTATTTCACAGTGCTTTAAGTCCCTATATCAATTTAGGTTTAATAACTCCTGAATTGATTATTCAAAAAGTTTTAGATTTTCATAAAAAAAATAAAATAAAAATCAATTCTTTAGAAGGTTACATTCGTCAGGTAATTGGTTGGAGAGAGTTCATGCGAGGCATTTATCAAAGTTATTCAGAAGAAATGGAAACAAAAAATTTTTTTAAACAAAATAGAAAAATGAAAAAGTCTTGGTATGATGGAACCACAGGTTTGCCACCATTAGATTATGCAATCAAGAATGCATTAAACCATGGCTGGTCTCATCATATTGAAAGACTGATGATTTTATCTAACATTATGAACCTTTGCGAAATCAAACCAAACGTAGTTTACAAATGGTTTATGGAAATGTTTGTAGATTCTTCTGACTGGGTAATGGTTCCAAATGTTTATGGCATGGGATTATTCAGTGATGGTGGAATATTTGCAACCAAACCTTATATCTGTGGATCTGCTTATTTTATGAAAATGATGGATTTTAAAAAGGGAGAATGGTGCAATACAATGGATGGTCTTTATTGGAGATTTATAGAACGGAATAGAAAATTTTTCTTAACCAATCCTAGACTATCAATGATGGTAAGAATTTTTGATAAAATGAAAACGGATAGAAAAAAATTGATTTTATCTGAGGCTGATAAATTCATTAAACAAAATACAATTTAATGAAAAAAGAAAATTTACCATTCAAAACCTGTCCAGTTTGTAAAAAACCTTTTACTTGGAGAAAAAAATGGAAGCTAAATTGGGATAGAGTAAAATATTGTTCTAAGAAGTGTTCTAAGCTAAGCTAATTTAAGTGAACATAATTGTATTGCAACATATTAAAATTGAAGACCCCGGTTATATTAAAGACTTAATGTTAGCTGATGGTGTTAAGCTAACCACAATTGAGCTCGATGAAGGCGAAAAAATTCCAAATGATTTAAGTAAATTTGATGGAATGTTTTGTATGGGCGGTCCAATGGATACTTTTATGGAGCAGGAGTATCCATGGTTAATAGAAGAAAAAAAAGTGATTAAAGAATTTGTTATAAATTTAAAAAAACCTTATTTGGGTTTTTGTTTGGGGTGCCAGTTGTTAGGTGAAGTTGTTGGTGGCAAAGTAGTCAAATCTCAACCAGCAGAAATAGGGATTATGGATATTAATTTTTCTAAAGAAAAAGATACTGATAATTTATTCTCTAAATTTCCAAATAAAATAAAAAGTTTACAATGGCACTCTTATGAGGTCGAAGGAATTGAGAATAATAATGATGTAACTTTATTAGCTTCATCACCAATTACCAAATATCAAATTTTTAAATATCAAAATCATGCTTATGGTATTCAGTTTCATATCGAAATTAAAGACACAACAGTCAAAGAATGGGGATGTGTGCCAGAGTATAAAAAGGCTCTTGAAGATCAATTAGGAGATGGAGCATTAGAAAAATTTGATAATGTAGCAAAAGATAATATGACTGATATGAATAATTATTCTAAGATTCTTTATGAAAATTTTAAAAAAATAATATGAACAATAAATTTTTTGAATGGGCTGGGGTTATTACGGCAATCTTATATTCATTGTTTGTTGCCTTAAATATTGGAATAGAATTTTTTGGTTTTTGTTTATTACTTATATCTGCAATCTTAATTGGAATTTGGGCTTATAGGGGTGGTCATAGAGGAATATTATTTTTACAATTCTTTTATGCGACGGCTGGAATTATCGGAATGTTGAGGTGGTTTTAATTAAAAGTTGTAATTATTTTTGGAATATAATTTTTAAAATTAAAAAAACCTTTATTACAATATTGCCAAGAAAATTGGTCTAATTTTCTATACAGAAATTTTATTTTTAAATTATTTGTATTTATAAAATCTAGGTTTTCACCAA
>QCJE01000021.1 GCA_003216235.1 Pelagibacteraceae bacterium AG-404-P07 | reverse complement strand
AAGGCTTTATCTTCTTCGAAAAAAGTATCTGGTAAAATTAAATTGGTTGGGGTAACAGTATTAACATCTTTAGATAACAAAGCATTAAAACAAATTGGTTTTAATCAAGATGTTAAAAAATTAGTATTACATCAAGCTAAACTTGCAGCAAAAGCAAAATTAGATGCAATAGTCTGCAGTCCTCAGGAAGTCGATACAATAAAAAAAGTTTTTAAAAAAGAAATAATTACACCAGGGATCAGATTTAATTCAAAGAACTACGATCAAAAAAGAACCTTAACTCCTAAACAAGCATATAAAAAAGGAAGTAATTGGTTAGTAATCGGAAGGCCAATAACAAAAGGTAATATAAGGAAAAATGTTAAAAAATTAATTGATCATCTCAGTCAATGATCAAGGGAATAAAAATTTGCGGTGTTTCTGATTCTGACACATTAAATTATATTATTAATCATCCTTACCCTCCTAACTATATCGGTTTCATCACAAATTATAAAAAAAGTAAAAGATTTATAAGTTTTGAAAAATTAACAAAATTATTAGATATAAAAAAAAGGAATATCAATTTTGTTTCTGTCATGGTTAATCCAAGTGATGAATTTTTAGAAAAAATACAAGGTTTAAACTTTGACTATTATCAACTTTATGATGTCGAACCAGATAGAACAAAAAATATTAAAAAAAATAAAAAAATAAAAATTATTTCAGCTCTAACAATAAATGAAAAAAAAGATGTGAACAAATATAAACATTATATGAACATATCAGATATTATTCTATTTGACGGCAAAGGATACGAAAAATCAATCAGTTTCAATCATGATCTCCTTAATGATTTACCATCCTCATTAAATAAAATGATCGCAGGAAATATAAAAATAGAGGATATTTCAAAATTTAGGAATAAAGATTTTATCGTTGATATTAGTGGCTCTTTAGAAAATAATGAAGGTAAAAAAGATATTGAAAAAATTGATAATTTATTAAACCTAGTTAACAAATTATGAAATTAAAAAAAAAAATTCCAGTTATTGATCAAACAGATAAATTAGGTTTTTGGGGTGGAAAATTCGGAGGGAATTTTTGCGCAGAAACTTTAAAAAAACCAATAGAAGATTTAGAGATTTTATTTAATAAACTTAAAAATAATAAAAATTTTATCAAAGAAAGGGATAAATATTTTAAAGATTGGATAGGTGTTCCAACAAGATTTATTAAACTTAATAATTTAACAAATCATGTTGGTGGAGCTCAAATTTGGTCTAAAGTTGTATCCGACGCTAATGGAGGAGCTCATAAAATATATAATGCTACGGTTCATTGTTTGTTAGCAAAAAAATCAGGCAAAAAAGTAATTATAGGTGACACAGGAGCTGGATATGCTGGAAAAATGTTAAGTATGGCTGCAAAAAAATTTGGACTTAAATGTAAAATCTTTATGGGTGCAAAAGATATAAAAAGACAGCTACCTAATGTAAAAGCTATGAAAAAAAATGGAGCTGAGGTTGTTCCAGTTTACTCTGGAAGTCAAACTCTTGTTGATGCAGTCTCAGAATGCATGAGATATTGGGTCGCTAACTGTGATACTGCACACATGGCAGTTGGATCAACAGTTGGTCCAGCGATATTTGTACGTATATGTGGATGGAGCACTAGTCAAATTTCTAGAGAACTTAAGACCCAAATAATTAGAAAATTTGGATCAATTCCAAAAAAACTTAAGCTTTATAATTGTGTTGGAGGAGGATCATCAAGTTTTGGTTTTTGGAATGAATTTATGGACTATGATAAAAAACAAGTTGAGTTTATTGGTATAGAGGCAGGTGGCCCTGCCAAGAGCAAAAAACATGCGGCACCTTTAACTTATGGATCTAAAATTGGAATTCTTCATGGTGCAGCTCAATATGTAAATCAAAATTCTGATGGACAAATTGAAGAAACAGAATCTATTTCCGCAGGTCTTGATTATCCAGGTGTTTCACCTCTACATTGTTTTTTAAAAGATGTAAAACGAGCGAGATATACTGCAGCAAGTGATGAAGATGCTTTAAAAGCTTATAAATTGGTAACTAAATATGAAAATTTAAAACCATCTTTAGAACCATGTCATGCATTTTCTGTAGCCATAAAAGAAGCACGTAAACTTAGCAAAGATACAATTTTAGTAGTTAATAGCTGTGGAGATGCTCACAAGGATCAAGCTATTTTAGAAAAAAGAATAGGCAAAAAATATGCAAAATTTAATTGATCTCACTTTTAAAAAAGTCAAAAAAGAAAATAGACCTGCTCTTTTAACTTATACAGTAGCTGGTGATAATTCAAAAAAAAATTCTTTAGAAATACTTAAATCAATCTCTAAACATGCTGACATCTTAGAATTAGGTGTTCCTCATAATGCTCTTGTTGCAGACGGAAATCAGATACAAACAAGTGCATATAGAGCATTAAAAAATGGAATAAAACTAAAAGATATTTTTAAAATAGTTAAAAATTTTAAAAGAATTAAAAAAGAAAAACCCATAATACTAATGGGTTATTACAACATGGTTTATCAATATGGAGAAAATAAATTTTTAGATATATGCAAAAAAGTTGGTGTAAGTGGTTTAATTTTGGTAGACCTTCCTTGGCCAGAAAATAAAAAATTTGCAAAAAAATGCAAAAAAAAATCAATTTATTTTATTCAACTTTTGTCACCAACAACTACTCAAAAAAGATTAAAGAAGATAATCAAAGATTCTCACCCAATGAACTATTTTATATCGATGCTCTCTACTACAGGTGGTAAATTAAAAGTTTCCTCAAAAAAAATATTATCTAACTATAACAAAGTAAAACAAATTGATCCTAAAAAAAATGTTGTAATTGGCTTTGGTATTACAGAAAAAACTATAAAATCTCTAAAAAAAGCTGATGGTTTAGTTGTTGGGAGCGCTATTTGTAAAGAAATAACTAATTCAATAAAAAAAAGACAAAATCCTGTCACAAATGTTACTAATGTAGTTAAGAGACTAAAAAATAGAATAAAATGAATTGGATAACAAAAATTATAAAAGCAGGAGAGAAAATAAAAACTGCTTTTCATAAAAGAGCGACCAAAGAGGATATTGCAAATAGCGATTGGACTTCATGCTGTAGGGGCCCAATTTTAAAAAAAGATTTGGAGAAAAATCTTTGGGTTTGTCCAGATTGCAATAAACATCATAGAATAAAACCTAAACAAAGATTTGATATTTTATTTGGTAAAAATAATTATGAAATTTTTAAAACACCTATTCCAAATGATGACCCACTAAATTGGATAGATTCTAAATCCTACAAAGATAGATTAAAAAGTGCCAGAAAAAAAACAGAAATGGATTGTGGTATGATGGTAGTAAGTGGATCAATAAATAATATTAAAGTTACAGCAGTTGCCTCTGATTTCGATTTTTTGGGTGCCTCAATGGCTGCAGCTGAAGGTGAAGCATTTTTGTATGGAATTCAATATGCAATTGAAAACCAAACACCATTTTTATGTATTAGTGCTGGTGGTGGCATGAGAATGATGGAAAGTTTAATTTCTTTGTCTCAAATGACAAGAACAACTTTAGCTATAAATGAGCTAAAAAAAAATGATCTTCCTTATTTAGTATGTTTAACAGATCCAACAGCTGGAGGGATTACTGCCTCATATGCTATGTTGGGCGATTTACACATAGCTGAACCAGGAGCACTTATTGCTTTTGCTGGAGCTAGAGTCATACAAGGAACTGTAAAAGAGGAACTGCCAGAGGGATTTCAAAAAAGTGAATATGTAGAAAAAACTGGTTTTGTGGATTTAATTGTTGATAGAAAAGATCTTAGTAACAAAATAGGAACTTTATTATCGATATTGTTAAAGAAAAATTCTGTTATAAATTCTGAAGATAATGAAACTTCAGAAAATAGTCAATCGCTTACAAAAGCTGCATCCTAAAGAAATTGATCTTAGTTTAGATCGCATAAAAAATCTTTGTAAAAAATTAGGAAATCCTCAAGATAAAATAAATTGCATCCAAGTCTGCGGAACAAACGGAAAAGGGAGTACAATTTCTTTTTTAAGATCAATGCTTAAAGAGGCAAATATCAAATGTAATATTTATACTTCACCTCATATCAAACGAATTAATGAAAGATTCATTTATAACGATGAGATGATAACTGATAATGATCTCTCAAATTTATTAAATGAAATTGAACAGATTAATGATGGTCAACCTTTAACTTTTTTTGAAGCGCTCACAGCCGCATTCTTTTATGGGTGCAAAAAATATAAAGAGAATTTAGTTATTGCAGAATTTGGTCTATTTGGGAGAGGAGATGCTGTTAATATTTTAAAAAAAAATCTTTGTAATATTGTGACCTCTTGTAGTGAAGATCACTTAGATTGGCTTCCAAAAAATGATAGAACTATTGAAAGAATTATCTTTGAAAAAACCTCATCTTTACTCAATTCAAATATAATAGTTGCAAAACAAAACTCCGAAAAAATTACAGAATGTATTAAAAAAAATATTTCTAATAATAATGCAAATAAATATTACTTTAATGAGAATTATAACTTTGTTTCAAAGGAAAATAATTTTTTTTATTACGAGGATAAATATGGTGGTTTAAAAATTCCAAGGCCGAATTTAAATGGTCAATTTCAACTTGAAAACGCTTCTACAGCTATTGCAACATTAAGAATTTTAGATGATATAAAAATTGAGGACCATCACATAATCAATGGTATTCAAAAAGCATCTAATACTGCTAGATTAGAGGAAATTAAATCTGGCAAACTCAAAGATTTAGTAAACAACAATACACTTATTTTGGACTCATCACATAACCCTGGAGGAGCAAAAGTTCTTAATGATTATCTCCAAACTTTGGATTGCAATAAGCACATAATTATTGGAATGATGGCTAATAAGGATCACGAAAAATATATAAGTTATTTTAAAGATATTTCATCTTTAACGACAGTTGATATACCCAACCAACCGAATAGTATAAGTGGTAAAATATTAAAAGAAAAATTTAAAAAGACCAACAATGTTCAATATAAAGAAAGTATTGAGCAAGCTATTAAATCAATTCCTCTAAAAAAAAATGACATCTTAATAATTACTGGATCATTGTATTTAAGTGGAGAATTTTTAAATTTAAATTAAATGTTTTTTTCTAAAAATTCTTTCATGTTGCTTTCAGGAACTCCTCCAACTTTTCTATCAACCTCGACACCTTTTTTATAAATTATAACTGTTGGTACGCCTCTTATTCCTGCAGCACTTCCAGTATTTATTCCACCATCTTCAATATCTGCATAATAAAAAGCTGCTTTACCTTTATACTCTCCAGCTAGTTTATCCATGATTGGTTTTAAAGCTTTACAAGGACCACACCATGCGGCACTAAATTGAATTACTGAAACATCTTCATTTTTGATTTTATTATCAAAATCTTCATCTTTAAAATCTGTAAGCATAATATCTATCTATAATTATTATTATCAATGTCAACTAGGCTATTTCATATTTTTTCTCAATAGACATTATAAATTGATTAATTTCGTCTAACTTTTTTAGTTCTTCCTCATCATCCCTATTTGAAGCTTGATCCCTTAAATAATCAATTTCAGTATATGCCATATTTACTGTTTGCCATTTCTCTTTGTTTTTACTCAATATTCTTCTAGCTATTTCACTTTTAATATTTTTGTATAAATCAGGTGGCAAAATTTGTGGAGCCTCTTGATAAATAATTTTCTGACCAAACCAACTACATCTTTTATCTTGAAATTTGTCTAATAATCTCAGTTTATCTTCCCAGGAAGAGCTATGCCATGTTTTGAATAAAGCTGTATCTTTGTTTGGAATAAATTTTTCATATAAGGTTTCCTCAGGCAATAAATCCTCTTGAGTTTTGGTTTGCTCTTTTTCCTCTGCGGCCTCCCTATTTATAATTTGAATATTTTTACAAAAGTTTTCACTATTTCTCACTAAATGTGCTCTCTTTTTAATTGTTTCTAAATCTAAATCTGAATAGGGTTTTTGTTTCAAAGCGAACTCTTTATCCAAAACCACTGGTGCTTTATTTGTTTTTAAAACTCTTAAAGCTTTTGGGCTGATTTTTTTTAATGTATCTCTTAATTGATTTACTGATAGATTTAATAAAGGTTCTGGATCTCTTCTTAAATCCCAGAGATATCCCCATGAGGCATATGAAGGGTGAAAAGAGTGTTTTGGGTGTAAATTAGAGACTAAATACATCATATTTCTTCCTTTTACATTTTCAAATATTGAATAAATACCTTCATTTGTTAAAAGTGATTCAACGCTGGATTTTGTTGATGTTTTTAAAAATCTTTCCCAATTTTCTTTGTGCTTATCTTTTATGATTCTAAGGACACGTAATGAATTTAGAGCATCAACATATGCTGTATGACTCGCAGAAGTATCAAAACCCTGCATTCTAGATAATGACTCCAATGCAAGACTAGGATTACCTGCTTCCGTTAATTCTGTTTTTAAAGTCTCAGAATTTAATGTTTGCGCTGCTCTTGCAATATGAAGACCATCATGTTCTTGGTTAGGTGATGAATGAGTGGCATATGGGTATCGATTTCCTTTAAAAAAATTAAAATGAAACATTCTTCGATCAAAATTTAAGTTTGACCAACCCATAAACATTGCTGGCGCACACTTAGAAAAGAAATTCTCAACCGCGCCTAAAAAATCATAGTGTGAATAGTTACCCTTTGTAAGTAAATCAATACTGGTTGAATTAACTAACAATGCTTTTGCACTTGGCACTTCCCCCTCAGGCATTCTGCCTCTTATATTTAATTTGCCAATTTCCTTTAAATTTTTATCAACAACTACTGCCCCAACCTCAATTATAGAACCCCAAATGGTACTATTAGTTGTTTCTGTATCATAAATTACAATTTTATCCATTTTTTATTAATCTAAATTATTTATTTCATTAAATTTTTTTAATCTTCCCAAAAATAAATTTTGATAAGTTATCAGCTCAGGGCCTTGAATTTTAAATTCTTGAAATAAATTATCTACTGTGCAAACAAGTATTACACAAGCAGTGATATTGGACTTATACACAACATTATGCGCTAAAGAATAAGCTGCGGTTTGAAGTAACCAAGAGTCTATATACTCAGCTTTTTTAGGTTTGTTGGATTGTTTAAAATCAATTATCGTTTCTTTTCCTTCATATAACCCAACACAATCAGCAGTTCCTGCATACTTTTCTGGATAATAAAGTGTACACTCAGTTCCATATATTTCTTCTAGTCTATTTTTTAAACCTTTCTCAATTATTTCTTTAGCCATCATCTTATATTGTTCTTTATCATCAAAAAAACTCAAATTTTCTCTTCCCAATAAAAATGACTCCAAATAGTTATGCATCTGAGAACCTCTGCTACTTGCAGCTTTTGTAATTGCTTCAGCTTCTTTATAACCTGTTCTTTCTCTCCAATTTGCTAAAGCTGCCTTATCTTCTTCAGATTTTGTTACATCAAGAATTGATGTAACACTTGGTAATTTTGTCTCTCCCATTAAATATCTTCTTATTCCATCTTCTGTTGCTCTTGATGATGTAGGATAATTATATTTCTTATTCCACTGCATGTGGTTTCTTATAATCGGTATTAATGAAAAAAAGAAATTAATTTTTAAGCTGTTTATTTCTTTCAACAAATTTTTCTACGTTTTCTGTTTTAACAGCTTTCTCAACCTGCTCGGGATCTTTTATATTTTCTAGAGTTCTACTAATTGATCTTGCATCTGTGCCAAACTTATCTACCACACTCATGGCTTCCTCTAATTTTTTTCTAAGTGTAATTATATTGTCAAAATGTTTTCCAAATCTAGTAGTGATAATTTTAAGATGATTGTATATTTCTGTAGCTCCTTTTTGTACTTTCAATGATTGAAAACCCATATGTAAGGATTGTAAATAAGCCGAAAGAGTATTAGGACCACAAATTACTATTTTATACTTTTTCATTAATTCTTGAGTTAATAATTCTTTGGTACTTGGATCTTGATATTCTGTTAACTCCTTGTAAAGACTTTCCGTCGGAGCATAAACTATTGCAAAATCAGTTGTCTTAGGTGGAACAATATATTTTTCCATAACACTTTTTGCTTTCGTTTTAAAAGCACTTGCTAGTTTTGTTCTAGCATCAGCAACTGCTTTTTTATTATCTGCATCATAAGCATCTGTGATTGCTTTAAATTTTTCTATTGGAAAATGAGAATCTACTGGAACTAAGACATCTCCTTGAAGTTTAATCGCAAATTCTACATTTTCACTTGTATCCTCTTTCATTTTAACATTTGTCATAAATTGAGACGTGGGCAATAAATCTTTAATCAAGGCATCAAGTGAATACTCTGCAAGTGTTCCATATTTTTTAACACCTGCTAAGATTTTAGTAATGCCCTCTTGGCTTTGATTTAACAATTGCACTTGTTTATTAAAATTCCCAACTTTTTCATCTACTTTAGTTAATGCTTCAGTCATATCTTTAGTTACGCCAGTTGAAAGTGCATTAAATGATGTCGACATTGAGCCTAAAGATGTATTGATTGTAGTGTTTAAACTATCTTTCAATCGAACTATTTCGGCATTTAAATTTGCTATTTCTTCTACTTCTTTGTTCTCATTCTTTGGTTTAGATCTAATGTTAAGATATAAAATTGCCAATGTTGCTACCAGCAATAAACCTAAAGTAATTAATAAAATTGTGTCCATGATTCGTAAGTTGTATTATAAAGGTTTTTTATGGA
>QCJE01000020.1 GCA_003216235.1 Pelagibacteraceae bacterium AG-404-P07 | reverse complement strand
AATGTTGTTATGGATAAATCTTATGGTGCACCAAGAATTACTAAAGATGGTGTTTCGGTTGCTAAGGAAATTGATCTTGAAGATAAATTTGAAAACATGGGCGCACAAATGGTTAAAGAAGTTGCTAGCAAAACTAATGAAGAAGCTGGTGATGGTACCACAACGGCAACAATTTTAGCTCAAGCAATAGTTAAAGAAGGTATTAAGTATGTTACTGCTGGTATGAATCCCATGGATGTTAAAAGAGGGATAGATGCAGCTGTAGAAAACGTTAAAGAAAACTTAATCTCATCTGCAAAAAAAGTTAAAGATAGTGATGAGATCGCTCAAGTTGGTACGATTTCTGCTAATGGTGATAAAGAAATCGGTACCATGATTGCTAAAGCAATGCAAAAAGTTGGTAACGAAGGAGTTATTACAGTTGAAGAAAACAAAGGGATAGAAACTGAATTAGATGTTGTTGAAGGTATGCAATTTGATAGAGGATATTTATCTCCATACTTTATCACTAATAGTGATAAAATGACTACCGAGTTAGAAAATCCTTTTATTCTTTTACATGAAAGTAAGTTAACTAATTTACAACCAATGGTTCCTTTATTAGAAGCAGTTGTGCAAGCTGGTAGACCTTTAATGATAATTTCTGAAGATGTTGAAGGTGAAGCTTTAGCTACATTAGTTGTTAATAAACTAAGAGGTGGATTAAAAGTTGTTGCTGTAAAAGCACCAGGATTTGGTGATAGAAGAAAAGCTATGCTTGAAGACATCGCTATATTAACGGGAGGTCAGGTTATATCTCAAGATTTAGGAATTAAACTTGAAAATGTCAAACTTGAAGACCTTGGGTCATGTAAAAAGATTAAAGTTGATAAAGATAATAGTACTATTGTTAGTGGTAGTGGTAAAAAATCGGATATAGCTGCTAGATGTGACTCAATTAAAAAGCAGGTTGACGAAACAACATCTGATTATGATAAAGAAAAACTTCAAGAGAGACTTGCAAAATTAGCAGGCGGTGTTGCTGTAATTAAAGTTGGTGGAGCAACTGAAGTAGAGGTTAAAGAGAGAAAAGACAGAGTTGAAGATGCTTTAAATGCAACTAGAGCCGCTGTTGAAGAAGGTATTGTAACAGGTGGAGGATGTGCATTGTTATATGCTGCTCAAGATCTTGATAAAGTAAAAGCTAAAGGTGAAGATCAAAAAGCAGGTGTTGATCTTGTTAGAAGAGCATTAGAAGCACCAATAAGACAAATTACAAAAAATGCTGGAGTAGATGGCTCAGTGGTTGTTGGTAAGTTGTTAGAGCAAAATAAAAAGACACACGGATATGACGCACAAAGTGAAGAGTATTGCGATATGTTTGCAAAAGGTATTATCGATCCTGTAAAAGTTGTAAGAACTGCTCTTCAAGATGCTGCTTCAATTGCTGGATTATTAGTAACTACCGAAGCAATGATAGCTGACAAGCCAGAAGAAAAAGATGCTGGTGCGCCAGGCGGAATGCCAGGAGGAATGGGTGGCATGGGAGGAATGGGAGGAATGGGTGGCATGGGAATGTAACCCTCTCTTAAATAAAAATTCAAAGGCCATCTTTTGATGGCCTTTTTTTTTAGAAAAATATTATGTCAAAACGCTATAGTGGAAAATCATTTAAAGACTCAAGTGTTAAAAAAAAACCCAGATTAAACTTAAAAGAAAAAAGAAAAATTAAGAAAGAAAAGCGAAAAAAGCTCAATTAAACTTAAAATATTGAATTTGTGCATGTTAAATATGGGTTTTTTTAAGTTTTCAAAACAATTTATTTATGTATAAGAGCCACAAAAAATGACAAACAACATAAGAAACATCACTATTATTGCCCACGTTGATCACGGAAAAACTACTTTAATAGACAATTTAATGAAGCAAAGTGGTTCTTTTAGAGAAAATGAAGTCATAGATGAAAGACTTATGGACTCCGGTGAACTTGAAAAAGAAAGAGGAATAACAATCTTAGCAAAACCTGCTTCGATAAATTGGAAAGATTCACGAATAAATATTATAGATACTCCAGGTCACAGAGATTTTGCAGCTGAAGTTGAAAGAGTACTTGGTATGGCTGATGGCGCTCTTTTATTGATTGACTCAGCCGAAGGTGTAATGCCACAAACAAAATTTGTATTATCAAAAGCTTTAAAACAAGGCTTAAAGCCAATTGTTGTAATTAACAAACTTGACAAAACAGATCAAAGGGCCAATGAAGTTTTAGATGAAACTTTTGATTTATTCGTAAGCTTAGATGCAAATGAAGAACAATTAGATTTCCCAGTTTTATATGCTAGTGGTAGATCTGGATGGGCTGATACAGAAGTAGATGGTCGTAGAGAAAATCTAAATCCTCTTTTAGATAAAATTATTGAACATGTTAAACCTGCAGAATTGGATAAATCAAAACCATTTGCAATGCTTTCAACATTACTTTATGCAGACAGTTTTTTAGGAAGAAGTTTAGTTGGTAGAATTACTCAAGGTACTGCAAAAGCTAATCAAGCTATAAAAGCAATTAATTTAAAAGGTGAAAAAGTTGATGAGGGCAGATTAACCAAAATTTTCAGATACGAAGGAACAAAAAAAGTTCCAATTGAAGTTGGTGAAGCTGGAGATATTGTTGTAGTTGCTGGACTAGAAAAAGCTAATGTTGCTGACACAATATGTGATTTGGAAATCAATGATCCAATTGCAGCAACACCAATAGATCCTCCCACAATGTCTATTACAATCACTGTAAATACATCTCCCTTAGCGGGTACAGAAGGAAAAAAACTTACAAGTACTCAGATTAGAGATAGATTAATTCAAGAGGGACAAAATAACGTTGGAATTACATTTTCTGAAAATGAAGGAAACGACTCTTTTGTAGTAAGTGGTCGAGGAGAACTAATGTTAGAAATTTTACTCACTCAAATGAGAAGAGAGGGTTTTGAGATGACTGTTAGTCCACCAAAAGTTTTGTATAAAAAAGATGAGAATGGAAAAAAGCTTGAGCCGATCGAGGAAATTACTATGGATCTTGACGAAGAGTATTCATCAAAAATAATAGACTCTATGAATAGAAGAAAAGGTAAATTAATTGAATTAAAAGATACAGGTAAGAATAAAAAACGACTTATATTCCATGCGCCAACAAGAGGTTTGATGGGGTACACAAGTAGATTTTTGACACTTACGAAAGGTAATGGTGTAATAAATAGAATTTTTCATGCTTATGGTCCATTTGAAGGTGATATGGAAGGAAGAAGAAATGGGGCGCTTATTTCAATGGAGCAAGGTAAGGCAGTTGCTTTTGCAATATTTAACTTGCAGGCAAGAGGTGAAATGTTTGTAACACATAATGACCCAGTATATCCAGGCATGATTGTTGGCTTATCACCTAAACCAGGCGATATGATTATCAATGTCATGAAAGGAAAAAAATTAACTAATATGAGAACTCAAGGAACAGATGAAAATGTTGTACTAACTCCAGTAAGAAAAATGTCAATCGCAGAACAATTAAGTATGTTAAATACTGATGAGGCTTTAGAAATCACACCTGAGTCTTGTAGATTGAGAAAAGCTATACTAGATCCACACGAAAGAAAAAGAAGCGAGAAAGCTGGCGCAGCAGCTTAATCAAATATTTTATCAACTAAATAAAGGCCTAAAGCTACACACGGACCAATACCGAAAGCAAATAGCAAAGTACCAACTCCAACCGTTCCACCTAGGTACCATCCAATACTTACAACAGAAATTTCTAAAGTTGCTCTAACAGCTGCTATAGGTAAGTTTGTAACTTTCTGTAGACCAATCATCAATCCATCTCTTGGACCTGCTCCTAGATTAGATACTAAATATATACCTCCGCCAATACCAACTATAATTACTGATATGACTGCTAAAATTAATTGATTAATATAATTAATTGGGGTTGGAACAAATTTGATACAAAGATCAATCATCAGCGCAATTATTAAAGCATTAAAGATTGTTCCCATTCCTGGCTTTTGACCTAAAGGTATCCATAAAATTAAAACTGCGATGCTGATTAATAGAGTAATTGTTCCAATACTTAAATTGACTTTAAGAGAAATACCTTGAGCTAAAACACTCCAAGGAGAAGCTCCTGTGAAAGAAACAATTAATAAACCTTCTCCTAATCCAAATAACATTAACCCAAAACATAAAAAAAAGAATGTCGAAAATTTTGGTTTAAGATTGTGTGGTTTATCCGATGTCCAATTAACTTTTGGTATTTTCTTAATTTTTAAAAACATTTTTTTTATAAACTACTTCTATTATAAGAAAAGTCTATTATTGTAATCATTAAATGAAAAAAATTTTAATCCTAATTGTTATATTAATATCCTCAAATGTTTTTGCCCATATGGATCATTATAAAAGATACAATAAAATCGAAATGGATATTTTTAGAAATGGTGAATTAATAGGATATAATTATTATTTTTTTACCAGAAAAGGTGATGAAACAATAGTAACTAATCAAATAAAATTTTCTGTAAAACTTCTGGGAGCTACTATTTTTCAAATAGAAGGATATGGGGAAGAAAAATATATAAAAGATCAATTAATTTCTTATGAATCCAAAACTTTACAAAATGATAAAGAAAAATTTGTTAATTTAGTTTTTGATAAAAATAAATTTGATGTAAAAGGTTCTTCTTATTCAGGAAAAGCTTCTATTAATAATATTGTGGGGAATTGGTGGAATCATAAAATTTTACAGACTGATAGCCAGATTAGTCCGATTTCGGGAAGTATTAAAAAACAGGTTGTAACATTTGTTGGTAAAGAAAAAATCAAACAATATGGTAAAGTTTATAATGTTGATCATTTTACACTCAAATCTAAAGATATGACACTACCAAGAGATAAAAGATTAGACTTTAATATTTGGTATGATCAAGAAAATTTTCAAATTATAAGAGTGTCTTATTCTAGAATGGGTAATTGGGAATATCGTTTAAAAAATTTTGAATGATAAAATTATTTACCCGCAACTACCATGCCCTCAATCATCATAGTTGGAGAATTAGTTGCATATTTAAATTCTAGATCATTGGCAAGAGTAATGTTTTTGAACATATCTTTAAAATTTCCTGCAATTGTTATTTCATTTATAGGGTATTTAAAATCACCATTCTCAATTAGAAAACCATTGGCACCAACTGAATAATCACCAGTTACAATATTACTACCATGACCAATTGTTTCAGTTATGTAAAGACATCTTGGATTAGAATTTAAAAGATCCTTGTAAGAAATATTTCCATTATCAAAATATAGATTGCTTGTTCCTCCACATCTTCCATTAGATTTAAGATTCAATTTTTTTCCATTATATGTGTCTATTAAGTAATGTTTTAACACGCCCTGCTCTACCAGCTTTAAAGTATTGGTTTTTACTCCTTCTGAGTCAAAGCTTCTAGAACCAAGACCTTTTAATATATCTGGTTTATCAAAAATATCTATTTCATCTGAAAATATTTTTTTATTTATTTGATCTTTTAAAAAAGAAGTTCCTCGAGAAATAGCAGAGGATGATATTGCGCCAGCAAAAGTACTTAAAATTCCTTTTGCAATTCTTTTATCAAAAATTATAGCAATTTTTTCACTGCCAATTTTTTTTGGACTAAGTTTTTTAATAGTTTGTTCAGCAGCTGATTTTCCTAATTCTTCTGCACCATTAATATCTTGTAAATGACATTTGCTAGTATATTCATAATCACGCTCCATGCTTTGATCATCTTTAGCAACAATCACACTTGAAGCTGTAAATGATGAGCTTTTATAACCTTTCGAAAAACCATCGCTATTAGCTAAAATGAAATTTGATTTATCTTCAGTAAAACTCGATTCTGTATTTACTATTTTTTTATCACTTGTAGCTGATGCTTCTAATTTTTCCAAATATTCAATCTTATTTTCATTTTTTATATGAGTATCATCATATAAATTTAGATCTTTTATTTCTTTGGCAAGTAAGTCTTTATCTGGAAGAGAGTTAAATTCATCCTCTGGTGTATTTTTTGTAGTTTCGATACATTTTTCAATAAGAGTATCTAAATTTTCTTTCAATAAGTTTGATGATGATATTGATGATTTTTTTTTACCAATATAAGTTGTTATGCCTATAGCAAGATTATCTGATCTATTAGACTCATCTAGTTTTTTGTTTCTAAAATTTACTGACTCAGAAATTGAATTACTCACTATAACAGTTGAGTCTTTTGCCCCTAATTTCTTTGCTAGATCTAAACAATAAGATGCTTTTTCTAATAAATATTCCTGATTTTTGATCATTAAAGTTTTGTACCACCCACTGTCATCTTATTAATTAATATTGAGGGTTGAGCAACTCCAACAGGAACACCTTGACCAGCTTTACCACAAGTTCCAATACCTGGATCCAACATCATATCATTTCCAACCATTGATACTTCTTTTAATATAGATGGACCATCACCAATAAGTGTTGCTCCTTTAATAGGTGATCCAATTTTACCATTAATAATTTCATATGCTTCTGTACAATTAAATACAAATTTACCTGATGTAATATCGACCTGTCCGCCTCCAAAACTAACAGCAAAAATACCTTTATCTACTGATTTAATCATTTCATCCTGTGTGTGGTTACCATTCAACATCATAGTGTTTCTCATTCTTGGAAGAACTATATGTCTATAATTTTCTCTCCTTCCACTTCCTGTAGATCTAGTTTTCATTAATCGGGCATTTAATCTATCTTGCATAAAATTTTTTAATATTCCATTTTCTATCAAAACTGTTTTTTCTGTTGGAGTCCCCTCATCATCTATTGTTAGACTGCCTCTTCTATTATCTATAGTTCCATCATCAACAATAGTAACACCCTCACTTGCCACCTTCTGGCCCATTAAGTCATGAAATGCAGATGTTTTTTTTCTATTAAAATCTCCTTCTAAACCATGACCTACTGCTTCATGAATTAAAATAGCTGGCCAACCAGGACCAAGTACAACTTTCATTTCTCCTGCAGGAGCAGGCTTACTCTCTAAATTTACTGAAGCTATTCTTAAAGCTTCATCACAAACATTTTTCCAATTGTCATCTTTTAAGTATGAGTCATATGAATTTCTGCCCCCTATACCATATACACCAGTCTCTTTTCTTCCATTTTTTTCAAGCATTACGGTAACGTTAAATCTAATTAATGGTCGAATATCAGTAAGTGTTTCACCACCGGATCTAATTATTTCTATAGATTTTTGTTCGCCAAGAAAATTTGCTGTTACTTGCTTTACATTATTATCTTTTGTTCGAAGATACTTGTTTACATTATTTAAAATCTCAATTTTTTCATTCAGTGTTTTTTGATCTATTGGATTAATATTTTCATAATATTTTTTATTAGATTTTGGTATTTCGTGATTATAAACGCCCTTGGCAGATTTTAGTGTTGATTTTAAATTTTCAGAAGATTGTTTTAGTGAATTTTTGGATATCTCATTTGAATGCGAATAAGCAACAATTTCATCTGAGATAGCTCTAAATCCAAAACCTAAGTCCGAGCTATAGCTGGAGTTTTTAATTTTATTATCATCTAACAAGATTGACTCTGATTTGGAATTTTCTAAATATAGCTCTCCATCATCACATTTCTGTAATGTGTCTGAAATAATACTTTCAGCATCATTTCTGGATAAGTCTGATTTTTCAAAGAAATTACTCATAGTCAACAATACATAGTTTGTTTAATAGAATTTTCAACATGTGTATTTTACGCATATACATAACTTCATTTTTTTGTAATTTATTACTTTAATGAAAGTTTATTTTAATAATTCCTGTAAAATATGTAAGGCCGAAATTGACTTATATAAAAAAGAAAAAATTCAAGATATTGATTGGATTGATATTACAGATAATATTTTAGCCACAAAAGAAACTTCTAAAAATGATAAAGAACTCCTTCGAAGGCTTCATGTAAAGGATGGTGAAAAAGTTTTAGAGGGTGCAGAAGCTTTTTTATTAGTTTGGAAAAAAATACCTAAATATAAATTTTTATATAAATTTTTTAAATTACCAATAATCTTTAGTATTTTTTCATTTACTTACGAAATAGTTGCTTTTTTTCTTTATCTAAAAAATAAAAAACAATTAAAAAATTAACTTGTTAAAAATAATAAGAATTTACTCAATAATGACATTGAGGCTATAAACATAATAAGCACAATGGAATACATCAACAAGATAACTTTATTTTTTTTTCTTCTAAGTCTTACAAAATCTTTGTCATCTAAATCTGAAATATCTCGTTCTCCAACAACAGGATAATCATAAGTAAATCGCCAAGTGCTGTCTCCAAGTCTTGCATCTAAATTATTATAATACGTTATCCAAGCAATTATATATCTTAACAATAAATATAAAATAATTAAAAAAATTGTTCCAAAAGCCATTTAAGATAATACCTAATTGAGAATAGTTTTTAATTAATATTTTTGTCTCTTTTTCTTGCAATAAGTTGTGTTAAAGAATCTACCATAGTGTCAGATGCTTTAAATATATCAACACTTCTAAATTCATGAGAAATATTTTTTTCTGGATTTGATTTATCCTCAATCACTATACCTTCATCTGGTGAATTATTTTTAATATAAATCAGTAATAACCATTCTTCATCATTTGACTCATCCCACTTGATAAAAACTTCACCAGTTTCAAATCGTCTATCAATACATCGAAATATAGACATGTCCCTAGTAATATGTTTTTTATTTAATTGGAATACTAGACTACTAGCACTTCTGTAAAAGCTTTCTAATGCAAATTCTACTTTTTGTCTTGCTAATGTATATTCTTTTTCTTTTATTAATAATGTTTCTCTGTCCTCATCCCCTTGTAATTTTACTCCAAGAGCTTCTACTCTTTCTTTAATTTTTTGATCTCTAATTAATCTGTATTTTTCTTTAAGTTTATCAATTCTATCTTGTAATCCTGCATAGTCTTCTCTTTGTTCTTTTAAAGAAATTTTTTCTAATTTTTCTAATTCTTTAATCTCTCTAATTCTAAATTTTTCTATTTGTTTATCTAATCTTAATTGTTGTAAAAATTGTTTTTGTTTTTCAGCTTGT
>QCJE01000019.1 GCA_003216235.1 Pelagibacteraceae bacterium AG-404-P07 | reverse complement strand
GTTTGCATCATCTTTTCCTAAATTCCAATATGAGTGAAATAAAGATGATAACTCGTATAAATAAGTTGGTATTCTATGAGGCTCAAGTTTCTTGCTTGATGCATCAATACATTTTGGCCATTCAGATATTTTTTTTAAAATTTCTATTTCTTCTTTTGAATATTCAAAATCATATTTATCTAATTCAATTTCAGATTTTAAATCTTTTTCCAAATGTCTAAATACTGATGCTATTCTTGCGTAACAATATTGAACATAATAAAGAGGATTGTCTTTAGATTTTTCAATAACGTTATCAAAATCGAAATCGAGCTCTACATCACTACTTCTGTTTAACATTATAAATCTAGTAGCATCTTTTCCAACTTCATTTATTAAATCATCTACGGTTATATAATCGCCTTTTCTTTTAGACATTTTAAAAGGTTTTTTATCTTTAATTAACTTAACCAACTGACTTACTTTACAAGTTAATTTATCTTTAGAATTTGTTAGTGCTTCAACAGATGATGAAATTCTTTTGATATAACCCGCATGGTCTGCTCCTAAAATATTAATTAATTGATCAAATTTTCTATCTAATTTATTTTTATGGTAAGCAACATCGCTTGCAAAATATGTCCATGCACCATTAGATTTTTGTAAAGCTCTATCTTTATCGTCACCAAAATCAGTCGACCTAAAAAGTAATTGTTCTCGCTCAATCCAGTCACCATTATTTTCTCCAGCTGGAGCTTTTATTTTGCCTTTATAAACAAATTTATTTTTTTGAAGAAAATCTATTACTTTTTCAACCTCTTGGTTTAAAACTAGTCTTTTTTCACTTACGAAATTATCATGATTAATACCGAGACTGTTAAGGTTCTTTTTTATCAATTTTAATGCTTCCTCAATAGATAATGCTGTTAATTTTTCAGAAATATTGTCAAAATTCTTAAAATCAATATCTTTATTAGATTTTAAAATATTTTTAGCAAAATCAATTAAGTAATCTCCAGGATATAAATCTTCGTTATCATTTGGAAAAGGTTCATTAAAAGAAATTTCTTTTATTCTAAAATAAACAGATTTTGTAAAATTAATAATTTGATTACCATAATCATTCACGTAATATTCTTTAGTTACTTTATGTTTGTTAAATAATAAAACATTTGCAATAACATCACCTAAAATAGCTCCTCTACAATGACCCACATGTAAAGGTCCTGTGGGGTTTGCCGAAACAAATTCAATTAAATAATTCTTCTTATTTTCTTTTCTATTAATTCCAAAAGATTTAGAATTTTGAATTATTTCTCTAATAAAATTAGTCCAAAAAATTGGTTTAAACTTGATATTAATGAAACCTGGTTTAACCACCGATATTTCATCAATCAATTTATCCTTTTTTTTAATTTCTTCAGATAAAATATTAGCAATATCAATTGGTGATCTCTTATTTAATTTAGATAAAACCATCGCAACATTTGTTGAGATATCACTATCAAATTTTGAAGGGGGTATTTCTGCTGTAATTCCATCCAGTGTACTAGGTAAAATCAAATCTCCCTTTTTAGAAAAATCAAATAAAGTTTCTTTTATATTATCTAAATAATTATCAAAAATATTCATTTTAAATTCTTATTTAAGTTTATTGCATATCTATCAGTCATTCCTGATATAAAATCTGAAATCGCCCTATATTTATTATTATTAAGTTGTTCTTTATCAATAAATTTTTTTGGATTTAATTTAATTTTATTATATAATGTTCTTATAATTGATTTACCCTTGTTATTTTTTGTTAGCACCAATTTATTATTGTACATTTTAGTTTTTAGAAAAAATCTTATTTCATTTTCAGAATTTTTTACATTATCAGAAAAATTTACCATTAAAAAACTTGTTTTATTAATATCTTTAACACTTTTAACCTTATTGTAATTAAGATTTTTTTTAGTGTTATTAATTAAATCCTTTATCATTAAATCAATAGAGTCTCTTATAATTTGATACGTTGCAATTTTATAATTATTTTTACTAATCTTATTTTTATATTTTTTGTAAATATCTTTAAAAAAATTAATTTCAACCAACTCTTCTAATTTGAATAAATTTGCATTTATTCCATCTTGAATATCATGATTGTTATAAGCTATATCGTCAGAAATTGCTGAAATTTGAGCTTCTAATGATGGGTAAGTATTAAAATCAATCATGTTCTTGAATTTTCTAATACCAATCAAACTCTCAACTAAATCTAAATCGTCTACGGGACCATTATGCTTTAATAGCCCTTCTAATGTTTCAATTGAAAGATTGAGCCCACTAAATTTTAAATATTTATTTTCTAAAAACATAACAACTCTTAATGTCTGTAAATTATGATCGAAGCCACCTTGTTCTTCCATACACTCATTTAGAGCGTCCTCACCCGCATGTCCGAAAGGTGTGTGACCTAGATCGTGGGCAAGACTTAAAGTCTCTGCTAAATCTTCATTTAAATTAAGATATCGAGCTATAGACCTCGCTATTTGTGCTACTTCTAAAGAATGAGTTATTCTTGTTCTGTAATGGTCTCCTTCTGTATTAACAAAAACTTGTGTTTTATGTTTTAATCTTCTGAATGAAGCACTATGGATAATACGATCTCTGTCTCTTTGAAAAGGAGTTCTGTATTTTGATACAGACTCTCTAAAAATCCTACCTTTGCTTTTAAATAGACCAATCTTTGAGTATTTTTTCATCCTTTAAAAATAAATATTAAGTATTATATTAGTAATACCAGTGATCAATAATGATAAAAGAAATTAAATTTACAGATAAAGCGCTAAAACAGATCAATACTCTGTTGTCAAAAAAAGATAAGGGGTCTTTTTTTAGAATCGCCATCAAAGGTGGTGGATGTTCAGGATTTCAATATGAATTTACATTTGATCAATCAAAAGCTGAAGATGATTTAAATTTTGAAAATATTTTAATTGATAAAGCTTCTGCTGATCTTTTAAAAGGATCCGAGGTTGATTATGTTTCAGAATTAATAGGTGAACAATTTAAAATAACTAATCCACAAACTAAATCTTCTTGCGGTTGTGGAGTGTCTTTCTCTCTTTAATGCTCATTTCTTCCTGGAATGTAAATTCCGTGCGAGCTCGTATTGAAAATATCAAAAGTTATCTTTTAAAGTATAAACCAGATATTTTAATGATGCAGGAGATCAAAACTGAAGATGTAAATTTTCCTTATGATGATTTTTCATCTATGAATTATGAAAGTCATGTATTTGGACAAAAAAGTTATAATGGTGTTGCTATTATTTCAAAAGGTAAATTAAAAAATATAAGAACAGATCTAATTAAAGATAAATTAAAACAATCAAGAATAATTTCTGCTGAAGTCGAATATAAAAAAAAAATTGTTCAATTAATTAATATTTACACTCCTAATGGAAATCCAGTTGATACTGAAAAATATGACTATAAAAAAAATTGGATGGATCAATTAATTAAACAACTAAAAACATTATCTAAAAAAAATTCTAATATCATTCTTGCTGGTGACTTTAATGTAATACCAGCTGCAGAAGATGTTTATAATGTCAAAAGCTTTGAAGATGATGCTTTGTACAGATTAGAAATTAGAAAAAAATTTAGAGAAATGCTTAATTTAGGCTTTAGTGATGTTTATAGACATTTTAATGAGACGAAAGAAGGTTATACTTTTTGGGATTATATGAGAGGCGCATGGCAAAAGAATAATGGGATGAGAATAGATCATTTTTTAGTTTCAAACTCTTTAATCGACCAAATAAAATCTATAAATATTAATAAAGACCCTAGAGGTAGAGAAAAACCTTCGGATCACACACCTATAGAAATTAAATTAGCTTAAAGATTTTATTTTATTAACTAATTCCTTGTTTATATTACGAGGACCTTTATCAAGTCTGTTTTTATGTCGTCTTTCCCCAGGTAATCTTACTTCACCCATTGATTTCATCTTATCAAAGAATTCATTTGCATGTTTTTGCCAATTTGTTCCAGCAGTTTTATCAGGTGAAATTGCTAAAATAAATTCTCCTCCACTTGGTGGACCACCGTCATTGTTATCTTTAGCAGCTGTTTCAAAACTAAAATTATCACCAACTAAAGCACCAGCCATTAATTCAACCATCATAGCAATTGATGAACCTTTATAACCACCAAAAGGTAATAACACACCACCATCCGCTATGGCACCTGGGTCTGTAGTTTCTTTACCTTCCTTAGTTAATCCTGTTCCAAGAGGTACCTTGTGCCCTTCTCTTTTAGCCACTTGAACTTCACCCATTGCCATTGAGGCTGTTGCCATATCATAAACAACTGGGGTTTTGCCAGGTCGAGGCCAAGCAAATGATATTGGGTTAGTTCCAAATAATGGTTTGATTGCGCCTGCAGGAGCGACTGCAGGTTTGTATGATGTACATGCAAAAGCAACTAAGCCTTCTTCAGCTAATTTTTCTGTCTCAGGCCACATAGCAGCCATATGATGTGAATTATTAATAGCTAATACCGCAACACCATTTTCTTTTGCGGCTTTGGCTAATTCAGGCAAACCCTTATTTAAAACTACAGGTGCTAAACAATTATTACCTTGAACTTTAATTACTGATGCTGAAATCTTTTTAACTTCTGGTTTTCCTTTACCATTAATTTTTCCACTTTTTAAACCACTTACATAGGCTGGTAATCTAAATAAACCATGAGATAACGAACCATCTCGTTCAGCATTTCTAATTAAATCAGATAATATAGATGCTGTTTCATCATCACATCCATTTGCTAATAAAGTTTTTTTAGCTAAATCAAAAATTTCATCTAGTGAAAGGGAAACTGTATTCATCCCTTTATTAGATATTATTTATGCCTAAAGATCAATTTCTAATTAACAGCCTTTGAAAGATTTTGACATGTTGCCAATTAAATCAAAATAAAGATCTTTACCTGGACTAAGAGTTGCTCCTAATGGATCTATAATCCCTGTTGCAACATTAGTATCTTTTGCTACAGCCTTAATAATATCAGGATTAAACTGTGGCTCTGAAAATATACAGCTTACTTTATCGTGCTCAATTATTTCTCTTATTTCAGCTAACTGTTCAGCACCAGGCATTACATCGGTATTTACGGTAAATGCACCAAGAATATTAATACCAAATCTTTTTTCAAAGTATTGATATGCGTCATGAAAAACTATCGATTTGAAATCCTTGTTTAATTCAGATTTTACTTTCTTAGTAAGTTTATCTAAATCTTTGTGTGCTTTTTTTAAATTTGCTTTATATTTAGCTTCATTTTCTTGATCATTCTCGATTAGGTGTTCTGCCATTTCACTTAAAATCACTTTTGCATTCATTGGATCCAACCAAATATGTGGATCATATTCACCATGCGCGTGTCCTTCATGACCGTGATCATCGTGACCTTCCTTTTTATGATCATCGTCATGTCCGTGTTCATCATGACCATGTTCTTTTTCCTTTTTATCATGGTCGTGATCATCATGATCATCTTCTTTCTTAGCATGATCATCGTGGTCATCCTCTTTATGCCCATGATCATGTTCTTCGAAAATATTTCTTTCTCTAAATTTAAGTTTAGTTAAACCTTTGATTTCCATTAATTCAATTTTTTCAGCTTTTTTTGCGATTGATTTCAGTGGTTTTTCTAAAAAACTCTCTATGTCTTCACCAACCCAAAATATGATATCTGCATTTTGTAACATTTTTGCATGAGATGGTTTTAAAGCAAAGCCGTGTGGAGAAGCATATCCGTCCACTATTAAATCTGGTTTTGATACTCCATCCATTAAATAACTAGCTAATGAATGAATAGGTTTAATTGAAGTAACTACTTTAATTTCAGCATTTGCCGGTACAAAAATAGTTAAGAATGATAATATTGATAAGATAAATGGTAACTTTTTAATGTTTTTCATATGTTGTATATTTAAATTGTTATAATATAACACTATGTAATAATATAACATTTATTAGTCAAGGAATAAAATGAGCTCTGAACAAAATATACTTGTGAAATTAAATAAAGCTGGTTTTAGTTTAAATAATAAATGGCTTGTTAAAGGAGTATCACTTCAAGTTGAAAAAGGTAAAATTGTTACTCTTATTGGTCCAAATGGATCAGGAAAAAGTACAACAGCCAAAATTGCTTTAGGTATTTACAAAAAAATTGATGGTTCAGTTGAAAAATACACAAATAAAATTGGATATGTTCCACAAAAAATTTCAATTGATTGGACACTGCCGCTAAGAGTAAATGATTTTATGGTACTAACTGAAAGTCTTGATAAAGAATCAATAGATGAAGCTTTGTCTTTAACTGGTGTCATTCATCTTAAAGATAAAAATTTGGGCGACTTATCTGGTGGAGAATTCCAAAGAGTGCTTCTTGCAAGAGCTATTTCAAAAAAACCAGAGTTATTAGTACTAGATGAACCAGTGCAAGGAGTAGATTTTACTGGTGAAATTGCTTTATACGAACTAATTAAGAAAATTTCTGATGAATTGAATTGTGGTATCTTATTAATTTCTCACGACTTACATACTGTGATGAGTGCTACAGATCATGTGGTTTGTTTAAACGGTCATGTCTGTTGCTCAGGTTCTCCAATGGATGTTGCAAAAAATAATGAATATAAAGCTTTATTTGGTGAACAAGCTTCTCAAATATTATCAAGATATGAGCACAGACACGATCATGTCCATACAAGCGAAGGTGAAATAAAGAAAAACTAAATGTTAGATGATTTTTTTATAAGAGCTTTAATAGCAGGTATTGGGGTTGCCATAGTCACTGGACCTCTTGGGTGTTTTGTTGTTTGGAGAAGATTATCTTATTTTGGAGATACTCTAGCCCACTCTGCTTTACTTGGAGTGACATTAGCTTATTCAATGGAATTCAACATAGCGTTCTCGGTATTCATTATCTCATCTTTAATAGCTTTAACTTTAATACAACTTCAAAAGAGAACCAATCTACCAGGTGATGCTTTACTCGGTCTTTTAGCTCACTCATCGTTAGCAGTAGGACTAGTGGTTATAGGTTTTTTATCATTTATCAGATTTGATATTATGGGACTATTATTTGGAGATATATTGGCTGTTACTGTTGATGATCTTTTAATTATATGGATTGGAGGAGCATTAATCCTCTTAGTTTTAAAATTAATTTGGAAACCTTTATTTGCATCAACAGTTAATTATGAATTGGCAGAAGCTGAAGGATTAAATCCTGATAGAGCTAAAGCTATATTTACAATCTTAATGGCAGCAATCATTGCAATATCAATTAAGATGGTTGGCTTATTATTAATCACAGGAATGTTGATTATACCTGCTGCAATGGCTAGAAATATTTCTTCAAGTCCTCAAAAAATGGTAATCTATTCAATCATTGGTGGATTATTATCTGTGATTTTAGGATTGTTTTCCTCATTGGAATTCAACACTGCATCAGGGCCTTCGATAATAGCTGCTTCTTTATTCTTATTTATCTTGTCATTATTAAACATAAAACAATCGATTAAATTGAAAAATTAATGAGGAATCAGTAGAATGGATAAAATGCAAACTCTTTCAAAAAATCAGCAAATTATTTTTGATTTAATTGATAAATCACCTGAACCAATGAAGGCTTATGCAATACTTTTTAATGTTCAAAAAAAAGGTATTAAAGCTCCATTACAAGTTTATCGAGCATTAGATAAACTAGTTGAAATTGGAAAAATTCATAAAATTGAAAGTAGAAATGCCTTTATAGCCTGTCAAAATTCTAGTTGTCAGGTATCAAAAGCCACTGCATTTTCAATCTGTGAAATCTGTGAAAAAGTAACAGAAATTAGCAGTGCAAGTCTTTCTAAATACTTAACTAATTTCAAAGACAAAGATGGTATGAAATATAGTAAATACAATCTTGAGTTTTTTGGATTATGTAAAAAGTGTAGATAAGTTATTATCTAAAATCAAAATAAAACAAGCTGAAAGGAAAACGAATGTTTATCAAGAAGTATCTTAAATGGATTAGTACATTTCTAGTTTTAGTTGGTATTCTATTAACAAACCTAAATATATATCCTTTAAATATATACTTTCACGGATTAGGTGTTGTTGGATGGACTATCGCTGGATTTGTTAGCAAAGATAAAGCAATACTTACTAACTTTGGATTACAAATACCATTGTTTTTAGTAGGGATTTATAAAATAATTATTTAAATTAAAGAATAACCCGCGGCTCTAACTGTTCGAATTAACTCTTTTTTACCTTCAATATTGATTGATTGTCTTAGTCTTCTAATATGAACGTCAATAGTTCTGCTCTCTACATTCACATTATTAGGCCAAACTGTTTCTAAAATTTGATCTCGAGAATAAACTCTTTTGGGATTTGTTAAGAAAAATTCTAATAATCTAAATTCTGTAGGGCCAAGTTGAATTTCTTTATCCGATCTAAAAACTCTTTTTTCTATTCTATCTAATTTTAAATCTTCAAATATTAATTCATTTGCAACAACTTTAGGATCAGATCTTCTTAGAACAGCTTTAATTCGAGCAGATAGCTCATTAAAACTGAATGGTTTTGTGACATAATCATCTACACCACTTTCAAGACCTTTTATCTTGTCTTCTTCCTCTCCTTTGGCTGTAAGCATAATGATAGGAAGGCTCTTAAAATTAATGTCTCTTCTAATATTTTTACAGATATCTATCCCTGATAAATCCGGTAGCATCCAATCTAATAAAAGTAGATTAGGTTCAAATTTTTTTAGTTCTTTTAAACCTTCATTTCCATTTAATGATGAGGAGACAACAAAACCCTCTTTTTCTAAATTATGTTGGATTAATTGAACTATTGAAGCTTCATCTTCAATAATAAAAATTTTTCCTTTCATCAAATTATTCTTGGATTACTTTACCCTTTGGCCTACTACCTTTTAGATATTCACCCTTTACTAAATAACATACTGTTTCAGCGATATTTGTTATATGATCGCCTGCTCTTTCCAAATTTTTTGTAGCAAAAATTAAATGTGTAGAAAAATCTAAGTTCTTTTTATCTTTAGATAAAAAGTCAATTACACTTTCCATTGCAATATAAGTTAAGTCATCAACTTGTTCATCTTTTTCCCAGACTTCTTTAGCTTTATCAAAGTTTTTGTTTACATAGCTATCAAGAACATCGTTTAGTTGTTTCATAACTAATTCTCCTAGTCTTTTTAAATTTCCCAATAATTCATCTGGCAAATCTAGTGGTAAAGGCTTAACTTTTTTTGCATTACTTTTTGATAGATCCCCTATTCTTTCTAAATCTTGTGAAATTTTTAACGAACTTATGGTCTCTCTTAAATCAATTGCCATAGGTGCTCTTTTAACCAGTAAATTCATTATTTGAGTATCTATTTTAGATCTAAATTTATTAATTTCTTCATCACTTTTAATGATTTTATCAATTGAGTCCTTATCAACTTTAATTACAGCATCCATTGCGTCACTCAATTGAGACTCGGTTAAACTTCCCATTTTTATTAAAGAGTCTTTAAGAAATTGTAGCTCTTCTTCGTATGACTTTACTGTATGTTCATTGCTCATAATTTATCCAAATCTACCTGTAATATAGTCTTGTGTCATTTTATTGTCAGGATTTTTAAAAATTTTCTCAGTTTTTCCAACTTCAATTAACTTTCCTAGGTGAAAAAACCCGGTTTTTTGTGAAACACGCACAGCCTGAGCCATTGAGTGTGTCACTATTACAATCGTATAAGTTTTTTTTAATTCATCAATTAATTCTTCAATTTTTGCAGTAGCAATTGGGTCTAATGCTGAACATGGTTCGTCCATTAAGATCACTTCAGGATTAACAGATATAGCTCTCGCTATACAAAGTCTTTGTTGTTGTCCACCAGATAAACTTGTGCCAGGTTCATCGAGTCTATCTTTAACTTCTTCCCATAAAGCAGATTTTTTTAAACTGTTTTCAACAATTTGATCTAATTCACTTTTAGTTTCACCTTTTCCATGAATTTTAGGACCATACGAAATATTATCATATATACTTTTTGGAAATGGATTTGGCTTTTGAAAAACCATTCCAACTCTTTCTCTCAATGAAACAACGTCTAAATCTTTATCATTAATATTCATACCATCCATTTCAATATTTCCTGTAACTTTACAAATATCAATAACATCATTCATTCTGTTAATACATCTTATAAAAGTTGATTTACCACATCCAGATGGACCAATTAATGCTGTAACCTCTTTTTCATTCAAATCTAAATTCACATCAAACAGCGCTTGTTTATCACCATAATAAACATTTAAATTTTTTGATTTTATCTTTACTTTACTCATTTAATTCCATCGTTTTTCAAATTTTTGTCTTAAGTATACAGCAATAAAATTCATTACAATTAGAAAGCTTAAGAGCATCATAATTGTTGCTGAGGTTTTTTCAACAAAACCTCTTTCTGCAGACTCAGACCATAAATATACTTGAACAGGTAAAGAAGATGACGGATCAACTGGACTTGACGGTATGTCAACAACAAATGCCACCATTCCAATTAATATTAGTGGTGCAGTTTCACCTAATGCTTGAGCTAACCCGATTATAGTTCCTGATAAAGTGCCAGGTAGTGCTAACGGTACTACATGGTGAAAAACAGATTGAAATTTAGATGCACCAACTGCTAAAGCG
>QCJE01000018.1 GCA_003216235.1 Pelagibacteraceae bacterium AG-404-P07 | reverse complement strand
TTTTCTTTTTTATAAATTTAATGATTTCTGAAACTTTTTTTGTGTGTGCATGCGCTGTATCTACTACAATCATGTCTATTTTTTCTTTTAAAACTACTTCAGCTCTTTTAAATTCTTTAGGTCCTGTTCCAACTGCTGCTCCAACAAATAATTTTTGCTTTTTAACCTTTCTTATTTCCTGTAATTGTTTTTTTATTTCTAAATTTCGATGTATCACTCCAATACCACCTGCCTTACTAATTGCGATTGCCATTTTGCTTTCTGTAACAGTATCCATTGCTGAAGATAGTATTGGGATTTTTAGTCTAAGATATTTGGTGAGAGTTATACTGGTGTTGACTTCAGAAGGTAAAATTTCTGAATACTTGGGTGCTAATGTAACATCGTCAAAGGTAAGTGCTTCTTTTATAGGAACCATAATCTTTTATATACGATTCCTTTATATTTTAAAGACCCTATCTAATTTTTTTACAGATTATAAAACTTTCCTTAGAGTCTTTTCTACTTGACTGAGGTTTAAAAACCTTAACTTCTTTAAATATTTTTTTTCCAAGTGCGACAATTTCATTAAATGTGCTCCCCATAAAAATTTTTGAAATAAAAAAGCCATTCGGAGAGATAACATCTTTAGAAAAAGTTATTGCTTCTTTGCTTAGTTCACCAGTTTGAATTGCATCAAGGTTCTTGATACCTGTAGTATTTACAGCCATATCTGACATCACCACGTCTAAATCTTTATTTAAATAATCTTTTATTTTTTTTTGAACATTGGGATCAGTAAAATCTCCCTTAATTTGAATTGTGTTTTTTATTTTATCCATTTCCTTTAAATCGATTGAAATAACTTTGCCATGTTTAATAACTTTTGAAGCATATTGTGACCAACTTCCAGGGGCTGCACCAATATCTAAAACAAACATTCCACCTTTAAAAATTTTAAATTTTTCATTTATTTCTATTAATTTATAAGCTGATCTTGCTCTATAACCATCAACCTTTGATTGACGAACATAAATATCTCTACGTTGCTTATTAACCCAGTTTTTTGAAATTTTATTTTTTTTCAATTAATTTTTATATCTTAAACTTTTCAAAATCTTTTTTCCATGCAAGGTTTTAATTTCAATTTCAATACCTTTATCAACTCTCATATCTTTCCCATCTTTCCAAATCCCAGCTGCGAGGTGTATAATTCCGATTTTATGATTAGGTAAATATGGTTCAACAAATGTATTGTTACTTTCATCGTATTTTGGAAGTAAATTGCTTGTGATCCAATTAAAACTGAGAGGTAAAAATTCTGTCTTCAAATTATCTATATAAACAGACATGTTAATTGCTAATCCCTCTGAACCAAATATGTTTCCAGCCTTTAGTGTTTGTTCCAGATTATCTTGCCAAATTTTCCAACCTTCTGAGTTTTTTTCTAAGGAAAAAACACCAATATTAATGTGTGGAGCAAATGCTAATTTTCTTGCCTTATCATAAGGTATTTTTGATTTTACCGCATGTTTGAAGTTTTGAGATTTAATTATTGCTAATTTACCAAACAGCCAATTTACCTTTGACGTAATTTTATATCCAGGACCTATAGTTTGCGTAATACCAAGCTTTCCTTCATTGCACGCTTGAAAATAAAGATCAATACAATCCCAATCGTTTACCCAAGCATCACAATCTATCCATAAGTATTTTTCATAGTTAGGAAAATATTTTGGTAAAAAAGCTCTGGAGACTTGACTCTTTAACCATTCTTTATCCTTTACTTTACGGCCTGGGACTTCCAAGTCCCATTCAGCAGACTTTATTTCATCTATCTTTTTTGAAATTTTATTTTTTTGTTCCTCAGTTAATCCTGCATCTAAAACACAAATAGCAATACTTTCGCTTTGTTTAAATCTTTTTATTGAATCTATTAATTCCTCTAATAATGGAAAATAGTTTGCATCAGCTAGGGAAACAATTACATTTTTTTTCATCAAAGTACATCTTCAAGATCATCATCGTCTTGAATTTTGTCATTTTCATGGTGCTTTTTAATTTTTTGATAATGAATAAAACTAATTGGTAACAATAGTAAATAAATAATTGCACTTATAGTAATAACATTGAATGTGTAAATAAGTAAAAGACCAAAAAATAAAACAATACCAAATAATAAAAAAATTGTTGTTCTTCTTGGTATAACTATTTTTTTGAAAGAATAGCTTGGAAATTTACTTATTAACAAAAATGAAGTTACAACAAAAAAAATTGGAACACTAAGATTATAATTTAATTGTATCATTTCAAATCCACTTAAACTGAAAATAAGAGGAGTTAAAACTAAAATAGCTCCAGCTGGCGATGGAACACCTTCAAAAAAATTATCTCTCCAAGATGGTTCTTGATTAGAATTTATATTAAATCTTGCTAATCTTAACGCAACACAAATAACATATACTAAGCAAAGCAACCATCCAAATCTTCCTAGAGTGTTTAGCTTCCAAAAATACATAATAAACGCTGGAGCGACTCCAAAACTTATCATATCTGTAAGAGAATCTAATTCTTTTCCTACTTTAGATGTTCCTTTAATTAATCTTGCAATTCTTCCATCTAATCCGTCAATAAGTGCAGCAAAAATTATTGCTATAATTGCAAATTCAAATCTACCATCTAAAGCAAATCTAATGGAAGTAAGTCCAATGCACACTCCAATGAGTGTGAGCATATTCGGTAAAATAACTCTAGCACTTTTTTTATCGGTAACAATTTTAAAATTTTTTTTTTGTGGTTCCATTATTTTTTAGCTATTAAAGTTTCTCCAGCTATAGCTGTTTGACCAATTTTTACTAAAGGTTCATAATTTTCATAATAAATATCTGCTCTACTTCCAAATCTGATCATTCCAATTCGATCACCTTGTTTTAGATCTTGATCTTTATTAGATTCACAAACAATTCTACGTGCAACTAAACCAGCAATTTGTACAATTATAATATCGTTATTTTGGTGATCTTTAATTTTGTAATAATTTCTTTCATTATCTTCACTCGCTTTATCTAAAGAAGCATTTAAAAATTTCCCAGGCTTATATAAAATTTCTTCAATCTTTCCACTGCAAGGAGTTCTGTTTACATGGCAATCAAAAACATTCATAAAAATACTAATCTTTTTAAAACTCTTATTTTCTAAACCAAGTTCTTTTGGTCCACTTACTTCCTCAACTTTTATAACTTCTCCATCAGCAGGACTTACAAGATAGTTGTCATCGTTAATGATTATTCTTTCTGGATCTCTAAAAAAATAATAAACCCAAATTGTAAGCACCAAACCTACTAAAGCCAAGAAGTTACTAAAAATATAAAAAATTATAGTTACTATCCCAGCTATAACTAAAAATTTATAGCCTTCTGCGTGTATCTTTGGAAATATCTTACTAAACATATTCTTCTATTTGATAATTTGTCATTAATATGTATATAAAATCGCAAAATTCAATTATTAAGATAAAATATAAGTGAGCAAAATTACCGTTAAAAACCCTGTTGTAGAATTAGATGGTGACGAAATGACCAGAATAATCTGGGAATTTATTAAAAATAAATTAATTCTCCCCTATTTAGATCTTAAAATTGAATACTTCGATTTAGGAATGAAAAGTAGAGATAATTCTGATGATCAAATAACAACTGACTCTGCTAATGCAATTAAAAGATATGGAGTTGGGATTAAATGTGCAACTATTACACCGGATGAAGCAAGAGTTGAAGAATTTAAATTAAAAAAGATGTGGAGATCTCCCAATGGAACAATTAGAAATATTATTGGAGGAACTGTATTTAGAGAACCTATCCTCTGTTCTAATATTCCAAAACTAGTTCCCTCATGGTCAGATCCGGTTGTAATTGGAAGACATGCTTTTGGTGACCAATATCGTGCCACAGATTTTAAAGTACCTGGCAAAGGAAAAATGGAAATAAAATGGACTTCTGAGGATGGCAAACAAGAGATCAAACATGAAGTTTTTAATTTTACTGGGCCAGGAGTTGCTCTATCTATGTACAATTTAGATAAATCTATTGAGGACTTTGCTAGATCTTGTTTTAATTATGGAATAATTAAAAGATGGCCTGTTTATTTATCAACTAAAAATACAATTCTCAAGAAATATGATGGAAGATTTAAAGATATTTTCCAAGACGTTTTCGATAGAGAATTCAAAAAAAAATTTGAAGAAAACAATATTACCTACGAGCATAGATTAATAGATGACATGGTGGCTTGTGCTATGAAATGGAGTGGAAAATACATATGGGCATGTAAAAATTATGATGGAGACGTTCAATCAGATACTATGGCTCAAGGTTATGGATCTTTAGGTTTAATGACAAGTACACTTTTAACTCCAGATGGAAAAATAATGGAAGCTGAAGCTGCACACGGAACAGTTACAAGGCACTACAGAATGCATCAACAAGGAAAAGAAACATCAACTAACCCGATTGCTTCAATATTTGCATGGACTAGAGGATTATCACACAGGGGAAAGTTAGATAATAACGAAAAATTAATTAAGTTTTCAAAAACTTTAGAAGATGTTTGTATAGAGTCAGTTGAAAAAGGAGAGATGACAAAAGATTTAGCAATTTTAATAGGACCATCAACTAAATTTCTCACAACAAATCAATTTTTAGAAGTTATTAAAACAAGATTAGAAAAAAAATTAAATTAGTTGAAAAATAAATTAAAAAATATTTTATTCATTAATACTGGGGGAGGAATAGGAGATACTCTATCTTATCTTCCAACAATTAATTATATTAATGAAGTATTTAATCCTGATAAAATATACTATTACGCTACTTTAGAAAATTTTTGGTTCGATAATAAACTTACTGAATATAAACCAAAAAATTTAATTGAACTTAAGTCTTTTCCAAATCATTTTGGTTTTGCAAGTAATCATTTTTTTCAATCAAAAAATTTGATGAAAAATTTTGACTTTGATCAATTTGATCTGATTGTTGACAATCAAACAAGATTCAAAAATTCATTAGTGTATAAAAGAATACCTCATAAATATTATATTACCCCAAGCTTGAATTATTTTATGAGTAAGCCATTTACTTTTATGAAAAAAAGATCTCAATTTTCAGTAAGAGTAGTTGATTATGTAAATAAAATTATGGGGCTTAATAAGGAACCAATTTATAAAATAGATATTCCTGATAAGTTTTTAGATGAGGCTAAAAGATTAATACCAAATAAAAATTTTATTGGTTTTTCTATCACTGCTGCTAATCCAAAAAGAGTAAAAAGTTTTAATACTGAGGAAATTATTAAAGTTGCAAATTTTTACTCTGATAAATATACACCAACTTTTTTTATAGAACGTAAATATAAAGAATTGATAGATCAACTAAAAAAAAGAGTTAAAAATTGTTATATTCCAGAAGAAAAATCATCAGGTGAGTTTCAAAAACCAATTTTAGTTACAGCCCTGGGTAAATTAACCAAATTTAATATTTTAATTAATAATGGTGTTTCTCACATGCTTTCTTTTTCGGAGAATAAAAATTTCATTTTCTTTAATGAACAATCAAAAAAGTGGAAACCAGCTAATAATCATACTTTTGTCTATGATTGTAATTTAAATAATACAACAATAGATAAACTAACAAGTGATACGATTATTGATGTTTTGGAAAAAAACTAAATTAATTCTTTTAATTTATTAAAAGCTTCATCAATTTTTTTTGGGTCCTGTCCTCCTGCTTGAGCAAAATCTCTTCTGCCACCACCACCTTTTCCACCAATTGTTTCTGAACCTAATTTTGCAAATTTTACAGCATCATATTTATCAACTAATTTATCAGTAATACCAATTGCCAGGCCAACCTTATCTTCACTACTTGTAAAAACAATTACGATACCATCACCTAATTCTTTTTTACCATTATCAACTAATTTTCTTAAATCTTTTGGAGGTAAATCTTGTATTTTTTGAAATCGAACTTTTATATTATTTATCTTATCATCTTTAATAATGTTTTTTGTTTTATCTTGAAGAACTGAACTAACGTTTAGTTGTTCAAGTTGTCTCGAAAGATTTTTTATGATTTCTTTTAAATCTTTGTTATCAACATTTGGTTTACCTCCAAGTTTTATTATTTGAGATGATAACTCTTTGATAATTTCTTCATCTTTTTGAGTAGATAAAGTTGATAATTTTTCTTTATTCTTAATAAAATCCTCGAGCTGTTTATCTCTTAAAGCTTCAACTCTTCTTACACCTGCAGCAATAGACGATTGACTTACAGTTTTAAATTTTCCAATATCACCAGTATTTTTGACGTGCGTTCCTCCACATAACTCTGTCGAAAAATATGCTTCTTTTTCCTTACCCATAGATACAACACGAACTTCTTCACCATATTTTTCTCCAAAGAAAGCTAAAGCACCTTTTTCGATAGCAGCTTTTGGTGTCATAATTCTTGTTGTTACTTCAGAACTATTTGAAACATACTCATTAACTAACTTATCAATAGTTTCTAACTCTTCATTAGTAATTGGTTTCATATGACTAAAGTCAAATCTTAATCTATCTGGAGCAACTAGTGATCCTTTTTGCATAACATGTTTTCCTAAGGTTCTTCTTAATGACTCGTGAAGTAAGTGTGTAGCAGAATGGTAAGCTTTTAAATTTTTTCTTCTCTCTTCATCTATTCTCATCTCTACTACATCATTGATTTTTATTTCTCCAGTTTTCAAAGATCCATAATGAACAAATAAGTCTCCAAGTTTTTTTTGTGTATCTTCTACTTCAAAAACAGAATTACCAGAGACGATTGTTCCTTTATCTCCAAGTTGTCCTCCTGACTCACCGTAAAATGGGGTTTGATTTGTAATAATCATTCCCTCTTCACCGGCAGATAAAGATTTTGTTTCTTTATTTTTTTTTATTAGATTTAATACAACACCCTCAGACTGACTAGACTCATAACCTAAAAATTCTGTAGGACCAGTTCTATCTTTTATTGAAAACCAAATAGCTTCTTCAGAGCTATCTCCAGAACCTTTCCAATTCTTTTTTGCAAGTTCTTTACTTTTTTTCATCAATTCATTAAATTTCTTATGATCAACTTTCAATGATTTATTCTTTAAAATGTCTTCTGTAAGATCTAATGGAAAACCATAGGTGTCATATAATTTGAATGCTACATTACCAGGTAAAACTTTATTTATTTTTGCAATTTCATCATTTAAAATTTTGATACCTCTATCAAGTAAAACTAAAAATTTTTCCTCTTCCATCCTTAAGGTTTCTTTGATTAAAGATTGAGATCTTTCAAGCTCTGGATAATTTCCTGACATCTCTTTTTTTAATGAGTCAAAAATTTTATAAAAGATTGGCTCTTTAGATCCCAACAAATGAGAATGTCTCATTCCTCTCCTCATAATTCTTCTTAGAACGTATCCACGACCTTCATTTGATGGTAAAACACCCTCTGCTAAAAGAAATGAGCTTGCTCTTAAGTGATCAGCAATTACTCTAAAACTCGATATATTTTTATCTTCTTGATTGACTTTTGTTACTTCAGAAATTGAGCTTATAAGTTTCTTAAAGTGATCAGTTTGATAATTATCATGTGTACCCTGTAAGAGAGCTGCAATTCTCTCTAATCCCATTCCTGTATCAACAGATGGTTTTGGCAAATCTATTCTTTTATCTTTTGAAATTTGTTCATACTGCATAAAGACTAAGTTCCAAATTTCAATAAAACGATCTCCATCTTGATCTTTAGTTCCTGGTAATCCACCTTTTAAGTGATCACCATGATCATAAAATATTTCTGAACAAGGACCACAAGGACCCGTTTCGCCCATCGACCAAAAGTTATCTGATGTTGCAATTCTAATTATTTTATCATCACTGAAACCTGCTATTTTCTTCCAGAAATTAAAAGCCTCATCATCCTCATGAAAAACGGTGACATAAAGCCTATTTTTATCTAAACCAAAATCTTTGGTGATTAAATTCCATGCAAGTTCAATTCCTCTTTCTTTAAAATAATCTCCAAAAGAAAAGTTTCCTAACATTTCAAAGAAAGTATGATGTCTTGGTGTATAACCAACATTTTCTAAATCATTATGTTTGCCACCCGCCCTCACACATTTTTGTGAAGTAGTAGCCCTTTTATAATCTCTTTTTTCCAAACCAGTAAATACATTTTTAAACTGAACCATTCCTGAATTAGCAAACATTAATGTCGGATCATTATTAGGAACTAAATTACTAGACTCTACAATCTTATGATCGTTTTTCTCGAAGTATTTAAGGAACGTACTTCTTATTTGATTTAATGATTTGTCCGCCATATTTTTAAAATACAGCTTTTTTGATCTATGTCTAGATGATGCTAAGGGGGGCAAAAGGCGCTTATTAAGCGCCTTTTACAATTTAAAGATGACCTTAAATTTTAGTTCTTTTTAGGAGTAGTAACTTCTTTATTAGCTTCTTCTTTTTCAGCTACTTTCTTCTCTTTTTCAATCTTTTCAGGACTTAATGGATTTCCTTCAATCTTTTTTGAAATCACACCTGCTTTTTCCCTAATTGCCATTTCAATCTCTGCAGCTACTTGTGGGTTTTGAGCTAAATAAACTTTGGCATTTTCTCTACCTTGGCCTATTTTTTCACCCTTGTAAGCATACCATGCTCCTGATTTTTCAATAATATCGGCTTTAGCTCCTAGGTCTACCAACTCACCCATTTTGCTAATTCCTTTTCCATACATTAAGTCAAACTCAACAACTTTGAATGGTGGTGCAACTTTATTTTTAACTACTTTAACTCTTGTAGAGTTGCCAATAATTTCATCTTTATCTTTGATGGCACCTATTCTTCTAATGTCCATTCTTACAGATGAATAAAATTTCAGTGCATTTCCGCCTGATGTTGTTTCTGGACTTCCAAACATAACTCCAATTTTCATTCTGATTTGATTAATGAAAATCATCATAGTATTAGTATTTGAAATTGAACCAGTCAATTTTCTTAAAGCCTGACTCATTAATCTTGATTGAAGGCCAACGTGATGATCACCCATCTCTCCTTCAATTTCAGCTTTAGGAGTTAAAGCTGCAACAGAGTCAATTACGATAACTGATATAGAGCCAGATTTTACTAATGTATCAGCGATTTCTAGAGCCTGTTCACCTGCATCTGGTTGTGAAATTAAAAGCTCTTCAGTATTTACACCTAATTTTTTTGCGTATACTGGATCTAAAGCATGTTCAGCATCAACGAATGCACAAATTCCACCAGCTTTTTGAGCTTCTGCAACTACTTGTAATGCTAGTGTTGTTTTTCCAGAAGACTCTGGTCCGTAAACTTCAATAATTCTTCCTTTTGGTAAGCCGCCTATTCCTAAAGCCAAATCTAAACTTAAAGAACCAGTGGATATTGACTCAATATCCATAGCTCTTTTTTCGCCTAGCTTCATTACTGAACCTTTTCCAAAATTATCCGTAATTTGACTAATAGCTGCTTCTAAAGCCTTATTTTTCTCTTTATTATCCAATTCCTGATCTTTAGTAGATTTAACTACTTTTAGGTTATTTTTTGTCATTTTTTACCTCATTTTTTAATTTTTTTAACACTCGAATCATAAAATAAATGTACACATTTTGTTCTCATTAGCAAGATTAATTTATTTAAGCCTAAAAACTCCCTAATTACCTAATCTTTAGATAATCACTATTAAGCAATCCAATAAATTTAAGAAGATTAAATTGAGCTAAAATATAGCTCCTCTGAGAATCAACTAATGAAATTTGGGCGTTCAATAATAGAGAGTTAGACTGAATGACCTCTAATGTAGTTCGATCTGATCCACTGTTATATTCAGCGACAATTCCCTCGTTAGCTATTTCAGCAGCATCCACTTGGGCTTTAACAGAATTTAACAAACTTTGATTCGATTGATAAGAAGACCACGCACTAGCTACATCTGTTTGATTTTTTTTTGTTGAATTATTTAATAATAAACTTTTTTGTAATTCTAAGCTTTTACTTTTATTCAAATTTGCATAATTTTTACCCCCACTAAAGAACGGCCAGGTAATAGTAGCTTTTAAAACATCTTTATCTCTCTCATCGTAAGTAGAGCTAAAATCATCAGATTTTGATCTATCAAATGATAATTTTGCTGTAGGTGCTAAATCTGATCTTGAGCTAATTGTATCTTTTTTTGATTGTTCGTATTCAAGTTGAGCAATAATTAAATCTGGATTATTTTTTTTTGAGATATCAATAGCATCACTAAGTTGAGTGGGCAAAATAGGCTCATTGATTGAACTCTTATCCAGGTTTTCAATACTAAATAATTGACCTATTACATTTTCATAGTCTAATCTGCTAGTAAGTAAGTCATTTTCAGCTTTTATAAGTTTTGCTTGAGCTTCAGCTAAAGATGATTCAGATTGAGCTACATCTGATAAAGTAACCCTACCTCTTTCAAGTCTTATTCTATCTGTCTCTACTTGTCTGTCCAATAAATTTACATTTGATACATTAATTTCATATTTTTCCTTAGCTGAAATTAATCCAGTATAAGCTTCAACTGCTTTATACAAAACATCTTGTTCTTTTTTCAAAAGTTTTGCTTCTGCAAGTTTAATTCCTATCTTGCTTTTTGCTAAATCCGCTCCTCTTCCAAAGTCAACTAAAGTTTGAGTTATTGAAATAGATTGAGTTGTCGGATCTACATCTTTTATTGATGCATTACTTCCATTTTGATTAGTGAGTTTATCTGTGTCTTCCTGACTTTTAGCTCCCTCTAAGGTAACAGTTGGAAGATAAGAACTTCTTGAAACTTTTAATTCTTGTTCTGATATATTTAAACTTTCCCTTTCAGCATTTAGTTCAGGATTAGTTTCATAAGCTTTTTTTAATGCAGCCTTAAAAGTTTCTGCATTAGAATTAGAGAATAAAAATAGAATACTAAAAATAATTATAAAAATTTTTTTCATTTGTTTCTATATAATGCAGATTTAATTTGATGGTTAGTGTTTAATTTTAATATTATTGAAGCATATTTAGGCATATGTTTAAACATATTTTGTGTAGTTCTCTGATAAGTTTGCATAAAGTTTATTACATCTCCTCTACTCATTATTTTAGATTTGGATTTCACTTTACTTTTAATCCAAAGTTTTCTCTCTTGTTTTAATCTCCATTTTTGAAGCAAGCTAAAATTTTTTGCTTTTAAATAAATTAAGCAATTCAATTGAGAATATAATTTTTTGTATTTATATTTCAATTGTTGGTTAACATATTTTCTCCAAATCAGTTTTTGATCTTTAACTTTTTCC
>QCJE01000017.1 GCA_003216235.1 Pelagibacteraceae bacterium AG-404-P07 | reverse complement strand
TATAGATCTTTAAATGATATAAATAAAAAAATTGATTTTTACGTAAAAAAACTTCCTGTTTTAGAAGATGATAGTAAAAATGTAGTCGAATATTTTGAACAAACAAATAACAAGAAAAAGAAAAAATTTAATTTTTGGAAATTATTAGATAGCAATGAATAATCGACGTTCTTTTATTGTTGGTATAAAATCTACAAAACTCTCAAAAAACGAAAAATTATTTTTAAAAAAATATAAACCATGGGGTATTATTTTATTTGAACGTAATATTAAGAATATTAAGCAAACAATTAAATTAACATCAACAATAAAAAAAATTTTCAACGATAAAAATTATCCTCTATTAATTGATCAAGAAGGAGGGCGAGTAAATAGATTAAATAATATAATTTCATTTGAAAATTTAACCTCAGAATTTTTTGGCAATAAATATAAAAAAGAAAAACATAATTTTGAGATACTTTACAAACTTTTTATTGATAAAACTTCATATTTATTAAGGTTAATGGGAATAAATATTAATACAGTTCCTGTATTAGATTTAAGAATTAAAGGTGCATCAAATATAATTGGTGATAGATCTTTTTCAAAAAACCCTAAAATAGTATCTAGAATTGGAGATTATTGTATTAAAAATTTTCACCAAAATAGAATTGGAACTGTTATAAAGCATATCCCAGGACACGGGCACGCCAAAGTTGATAGCCATTATTTTACACCTATAATAAAAAAAAAATTTAATTTTTTAGTAAAAAAAGATTTTTTTTCCTTTAAAAATAAGAATAGTTTTTTTGCAATGACTGCGCATGTAATCTTTGATAAAATAGACAGTGTAAATACAGTTACTCATTCTAAAAAAATTATAAAAATAATTAGAAGTAAAATTGGTTTTAAAAATATTCTTATATCTGACGATTTATCTATGAAAAGTCTTAAAGGCAATATTAGAGAAAATACAATTAAAACGTTTAAAGCAGGATGTAATATAGCTCTACATTGTAATGGAAATTTAAGAGAAATGGAAATTATTGGAAAAAATTCACCCTATCTAAACAATTTTGTATTAAAAAAAACATCACAATTTTATAAAATTTTAAGCTAATATTTGTCTATGTTAGAAAAAGATTCTTTATTTAATGTAGATATCGAAAACTACAATGGACCTCTTGATGTATTGCTTGATTTAGCTAAAGCTCAAAAAGTTAATTTAGAAGATATATCGATTACAAAATTAGCAGATCAATTTTATGAATTCATAACAAAAAAAAAAAATATTAATTTAGAAATTGCATCTGAATATTTATTAATGGCTACATGGTTGGCTTATTTAAAGTCAAAATTATTATTGCCAGGTACTCCTGAAGAAGAATTTAAGGTTCAAGAGGTTGCAGAAAAGTTAAAATTACAATTAAAAAAATTAGAATTAATAAGATTGTTATCTGAACAAATGTTAAAAAGAAAAAGATTAGGAAAAGAAATTAGAACAAGAGGTGCCAAAAGTGGATTTCGTTCAATATATAACAGTGAATTTAAAGTCAATTTGTATGAATTATTAAAAACTTATTCAACAATAATAATGACAAAAGATTTTCAAAAAATGAATATTCCCAAATTGCCTGTTTTTACAACTGAAGAAGGAATTAAAACTATAAAAGAATTTTTTGGCAAACTTTTAGATTGGAAAAAACTAGATGAGCTAATTCCATCAAATTTTAAAAATTCCAAATATAAAGGAACAGGAAAAGCAGGAATTTTTGCTGGGTCATTAGAATTAGTTAAAGAAGGTAACTTAAGAATTAAACAAAACAAACTTTTTGAAGATGTTTATGTTAAAGAAAGAAAATGATAAAAAAAAAGTTGAGTAAAAAAAACAATATAATTGATTTCCCCTCTAAATTATCTCAAATTGAGAAAGAAGTTGAGGCAATTATATTTGCAGCTGCTGAACCACTTAATATAGAAACAATTGAAAGTAAGATTTCAAAAAAATCAAATGTTTTAAAAATTTTAGAAAAATTACAAAAAGAATATTCTAATCGTGGTATAAATTTAGTTTGTATTTCAAAAAAATGGTCCTTTAGAACATCTACAAATTTATCTAATTTAATGTCTCAGGAAAAAACAGTAGAAAAAAAATTATCAAAAGCTGCAATCGAAACTTTATCAATTATTGTTTATCATCAACCAGTCACTAGATCTGAAATAGAAGAGATTAGAGGTGTAGCTTTTGGTACAAATACAATTGAAATTTTAATGGAATTAAATTGGGTTAAACCAGGGGGTAGAAAAGATGTTCCAGGTAAACCAATTCAATATGTGACAACTGATGATTTTTTAAGTCATTTTAATTTACAAAAGTTATCTGATTTACCTACAGTTGATGAATTAGGTGCTGCTGGTCTTATAGATAGTACAAATATTGATAACGCTATATTTGGAACTGGTAAGTTTTATAGAGAAAAACAAGATGATAAAGATGATAATATTTATTCAAATATTGACGAAATGCTAAACAGCACACTTGATAACGAAGAAAATAAATAAAAGTATTTTTTAAGAACAAAAAAAGTCACTTTTAAAACATTGTTAAAAAGGATATAAGATTTGTATGAGTATAGGAATTTGGCAAATAGCAATTGTTGTAATACTAGTAGTTTTATTATTTGGTAGAGGTAAAATATCTAGTTTAATGGGTGACGTTGCTAAAGGTATTAAGAGTTTCAAAAAGGGAATGGCATCAGATGTTACTGATGAACAAGAACCCAAAAATATTTCTGAAGATAATCAAGACTCAAATAAAAAAGAATAAATCACATGCCTACTATTGGTTGGTTTGAGATTTTAATTGTAGTGGCAATAGCCATCATAGTTCTTGGGCCAAAAGATTTTCCAATAATGTTAAAAAAAGTTGGTTCTTGGATTGGTGCAGCAAAAAAATATGTAAATAATATTCAAAATGAGGTTTCTAATATTGATTTAGAAGAAAAAAATATAAACAAAAAAGAAGATAAAAAAGATGAGTCCTGATGTAAATGAAAATGGTTTTGTAAGTCATTTAGCAGAATTAAGAAAAAGATTGATTAATAGTTTCATTTTTTTGATAGTTTTTTTCATAGTTTGTTATTTTTTCGCTGAGTATATTTACGGTTTTTTAGTTGAACCATTTGCTAAGGCAGTACAAGATGATGGTTCAAAAAGAAGATTAATATTTACTGCTCTACAAGAAACATTTTTAACTTATTTAAAAGTTTCTTTCTTTACTGCTTTTTTTGTAACATGTCCGTTTATATTAATGCAAGTTTGGAAGTTTATTGCACCCGGACTGTACAAGCATGAAAAAATAACAATCTTGCCTTATTTGATTTTAACTCCAGTATTATTTTTTTTAGGTGGTATGCTAGTATATTATTTAGTAATGCCATTAGCGATAAAGTTTTTTTTATCATTTGAAAGCACGGGTCTTTCCACGAATTTACCTATTCAACTTGAAGCAAAAGTTAATGAGTATTTATCATTAGTAATGAAACTTATTTTTGCTTTTGGTATAAGTTTTCAACTACCTGTGGTTCTTAGTTTATTAGCAAGGGTTGGTGTAGTTGATTCACAATTTTTAAAAGAGAGAAGAAAATATGTTGTTGTAATTATTTTCGCAGCAGCTGCTCTCTTGACACCTCCTGATCCAATTACTCAAATAGGATTAGCTATTCCATTATTAATTTTATATGAATTATCTATATTTTCAGTAAAATTTATAGAAAACAAAAATTTAAAAAATAAAGATGCATAATCTTAAAGAAATACGTAAAGACTTTGATTCTTTCAAAAATTCTTTAAAAAAAAGAAATATAGATATCGATTTAAGTAAATTAGAAAAATTAGATCAACAAAATAGAGAATTTATTCAAAAAAAAGAAACTTTAGAAAAAGAAAAAAAAGATATTTCAAAATCAAAAGATAAATCATTGTATGAAAAATCAAAAAAAATTTCTATTAAAATTGAAAAATTAACTGAAGAACAAAAAACTATTAAAACAGAACTAGATAAGATTCTATTTAATATTCCAAATATACCTCATCAAGATGTTCCGAATGGATTAGATGAGAATAGTAATTTAGAAGTATCTAAATCAGGAAAAATACCAAAATTTGATTTTAAACCTAAATCTCATTATGAATTAGGGGAAAATTTGAAGATGTTAGATTTTGATTTAGCTACAAAAACATCTGGTTCAAGATTTGTATTCGTTAAAGATAAACTAGCTTTACTAGAGAGAGCTTTATCAAATTTCATGTTAGATACACATATTTTAAAAAATGATTATAAAGAAATTTCGCCACCATTATTGGTATCTGAAAATACAATGTTTGGAACGGGCCAACTTCCTAAATTTGAAAATGACCAATTTGAAGTAAAACTTGAAGAGGGATCAGATAGAAAATTTTTGATTCCAACTGCAGAAGTAATTTTAACTAATATTGTCAAAGATAAGATAATTGATAAAAAAGATTTACCAATGAGGTTTGTGGCATCTACACCTTGTTTTAGAAAAGAAGCTGGTAGTTACGGAAAAGACACCAAAGGCATGATTAGGCAACATCAATTTTATAAAGTTGAAATGGTAAGCATAGTTGAACAAGATAAATGCCAAGATGAATTGGAACGAATGACTAATTGTGCTACAAATATTTTAGATCTTTTAGAATTACCTTATCGTAAAGTTATTCTTTGCACTGGTGACATGGGTTTTAGTGCAGAAAAAACATATGATATAGAAGTTTGGCTTCCTTCAGAAAACAAATATAGAGAAATCTCTTCATGCTCTTCATGCTCAACATTTCAAGCTATAAGAATGAAATCTAGATATAAAAATGAAAAAAATGAAACTGTTTTTTTAGGTACTCTTAATGGAAGTGGTTTAGCAATTGGTAGAACTCTTATTGCTGTTTTAGAAAATTATCAAAATAAAGATGGATCTATTATTATTCCAAAAATATTAAGGCCTTATATGAATAATTTGGAAAAAATTGCAATCAATTAAAGTTGTTTTCGATCTTTATTTAGTATAGTAATTCATTTTTAATTAAGGAGTTTTATGGAAAGTGGTGGAATAGGACAATTTATACCTTTAATACTTATATTTGTTATCTTTTATTTTTTCTTGATTAGGCCGCAACAAAAGAAAGTTAAAGAGCATAAAGCGATGGTTGAGAGTTTAAAAAAAGGTGATAAAGTTGTAACATCTGGTGGAATCACAGGTACCATTCAGAGAGTTATTGACAATGATAAAGTAGAAGTTGAAATAGCTGAAAATGTAACAGTAGAAATTATAAGAGGCACTGGCATACAAAGCTTAATGAATTCTCAAGAAGTTAAAAAATAATTTTTAATAAGATTAAAGTGTTATACTTTTCAAAATTAAGAATATTATTCATAACTTTAATTTCTTTATTTTTTGTTTTAATTGCCTCATCAAATTTATTTAAATTTGAAAACTCTTTTCTAAACAAAAAGATAAATTTAGGTCTTGATTTGCAGGGTGGTTCCTATCTGCTATTAGAAATTGATAATAATCCTTTAATTGAACAGAAACTTCAAAATTTTACAATTACAATTAGAAATCATTTTAAAGAAAAAAATATTAAATTAAGAAATTACAAAATAATTGATCAAGTAATTTCTTTTGAAGTTGATGAAAATTCAAAAAAAATTATTTTAGATGTTTTTAAAGATGAAAATAGTCCAATTAATCCTTATTATTCAAGATTTAAATCACATGAATTTGAAGTTGTTGAAGATGAAAATAAATTTAACATTTATTATTCAAGACAAGGTTTAGTTCAACTCAAAACTTCATCACAAGATCAAGCGCTAGAAATTGTAAGACGAAGAATTGATGAAATTGGGACGAATGAGCCAAATATTCTTAAAAGAGGAAATGACAGAATTCTGGTTGAATTACCCGGATTAGATGACCCTATGAGAATAAAATCTTTACTTGGAAAAACTGCAAACTTAACTTTTAGATTTGTTTCAAGTGATAACAATGACTCTTTTGGAGTTGAAAAATTAAAATTTGAAAATGGTATAGATGAAGCTAATGTAAGTAAAAGAATAGTTCTGAGTGGAGATAATCTTCTTGATGCTCAACCTAGAATGGATAGTCAATCTAATGAAACAGTTGTAACTTTTACTTTGGATAGAGTAGGTGCCAAACGTTTTGGTAAAGCTACTTCGACAGGCATCGGAAAACAACTTGCAATAATTTTAGATGGAAAGATTATTAGTGCACCAGTTATTAGAGATACTATAGCTAGTGGGAGTGGACAAATATCTGGGGGTTTTACTTTTCAAACTGCAACAGATTTAGCTTTATTGTTGAGATCAGGAGCTTTACCAGCACCACTAAATATTATTGAGGAACGAACTGTTGGTCCTGATTTAGGTCAAGACTCAATAAATGCAGGTATCATTGCATTAATTATAGGCTTTGCATTAGTAGTGATATTTATTTTTATAAAATATAAAATTTTTGGATTAATCACTAATTTTACCCTCATATTGAATTTATTTTTTTTAATTGGTGTTCTCACTATTTTTGAGGCTACTTTAACATTACCTGGAATAGCAGGAATTATTTTAACAGTGGGTATGGCAGTAGATGCAAATGTTTTAATTTTTGAGAGAATTAAAGAGGAATTAAAAAATGAAAAGAATAACTTGATTGCTTTTGATAGTGGTTATACCAAGTCAAGAACAGCTATATTAGATGCTAACATTACAACACTTCTAGCAGCAATTATCTTATTTTTTATGGGCTCAGGTCCAATAAAGGGTTTTTCTCTGACACTAGGAATTGGAATTTTTACAACACTTTTTTCTGTGTATTTTATAGCTCGACTTTTAACTGTGTTATATATTTCAAAAAATAAAGAAAAAGAGGGATTAATTTAAATGATAGCTTTCAACAAATATTACAATAAATTTAATATTTTATCTGTCACACTCGTAATTGTCTCATTATTTTTTCTTATATTCAAAGGATTAAATTTTGGAATTGATTTTAAAGGGGGGACTTTAATTGAACTAAGAGCTAGCGACCCAAAAATCAATGTTTCATCCTTAAGAGATACAATGAGTCAAATGAATCTTGGCGATATATCTGTAAAAAATTTTGGTAATGAAAAAGATTTTTTAATAAAATTTGAAAATAATAATAATAAAAACGTTATTGAAGAAATAAAGAATAATTTAGATAAATCTTTTGGAAATAATTTCAATTTTAGAAGAGTTGAGAATGTCGGTCCAAAAGTAAGCGCAGAATTATTAAAATCTGGTGTAATAGCTATTTCAATAGCCTTGGCATTAATGTTAATTTATATTTGGATAAGGTTTGAATGGCAATTTAGTCTTGGTGCAATACTTGCTTTATTCCATGATGTTATTGTAACATTAGGATTGTTTTCTTTACTAGGTCTTGAAATTAACTTATCAATTATTGCAGCAGTATTAACTATTGTTGGGTATTCTATGAATGATACAGTAGTAATTTATGATAGAGTCCGAGAAAATTTAAGAAAATATTCTGATATAAAAATTTTTGAGTTAACAAATATTTCTATCAATGAAACTTTATCACGAACACTAATAACATCAATTACTACTTTGTTAGCACTGTTATCGATATTTTTATTTGGAGGAGAAATTTTGAAAGGTTTTTCATTAGCAATGATATTTGGAGTTATTTTTGGAACATATTCATCTATATATATCGCAAATACAATCCTTGTAAGATTAAATGTTTCTCAAAAAACTGTTCTTAAAGAAGAAGATAATTAATATAAATTTTGAGCTGCTACCATTGTCAACAACATTGGTAAAGATAACAAAGTGTTTGTTCTTGAAAAAAGCATAGCAATCTTTGCTGATTTAGCCTTTGTCTCAGGGTCACAATCTATAATTCCTAAAGCTCTTTTCTGATTTGGCCAAATAACAAACCAGACATTAAATGCCATAATTATACCAAGCCACATACCAATACCAATAGCAGTATGCTTAGGTATAGCCGATCCGATACTTAAAGTCATGGCATCATGTAAATAACCGTTAAGACCAGCTAATATTAAACCAGACAATACGGTAAAAGCAGCTGCCCATCTAAAATAAAATAAAGCTGCTGGAGCAATCACTTTTCCAATGGCTGGCTTTTGTTCATCTGGAATTTTACTCATATTTGGAATTTGAACAAAATTAAAATACCATAGTAAACCAATCCACATAATTCCAACTACAACATGAGTATATCGTGCTATCCAGCTCCAAAAAATTCTATCAAAACTAAAACCATCATTTTGATAAAAAAGACCTAAAAATAAAATAATAGCTAGGGCTAATGATGCATGAACTGTTTTAGATAGTGAAGATAATAAGTTTCCCATTATTATTTTATATACTAAAATTTCTAAATTTTCTCTACTAATTTATTTAATTTAAAAGGTGTTTCAAAAATTTACCAGTGTGACTAGTATTTATCTTACATATTTCCTCAGGTTTACCTTCTGCGATAATTTTACCTCCCTTAACACCTCCTTCAGGCCCCATATCAACTATATAATCAGCTGTTTTAATCACATCTAAGTTATGTTCTATAACAACTACAGTGTTACCCAAAGCTACGAAGGTATGAAGTATCTCTAATAATTTTTTAATGTCGTGCTGATGCAATCCTGTAGTTGGCTCGTCCAAAATATACATCGTTCTACCTGTAGATCTTTTTGAAAGTTCTTTGGCAAGTTTTATTCTTTGTGCTTCACCTCCAGAGAGGGTAGTGGCTTGTTGACCAATTTTTATATATCCTAATCCCACTTTTTTTAAGGTGAGGAGTTTGGATTTTATATTTGAAATATTTTCAAAATATTCACACCCCTCATCAACAGTCATATCTAAAACATCGGCAATACTTTTATCTTTAAATTTTATCTCTAAAGTTTCTCTATTGTATCTAGTACCTTTACATTCATCACATTGTATATAAACATCAGGTAAAAAGTGCATCTCATAAGTAATTACTCCATCACCCTCGCAAGCTTCGCATCTTCCTCCCTTTACATTGAAAGAAAATCGGCCTGGCTTATAACCTCTTGTTTTAGATTCAGGTAAACTTGTAAACCAATCTCTTATTGGACCAAATGCTCCGGTATAAGTCGCTGGATTAGATCTAGGTGTTCGACCAATAGGTGATTGATCGATATCAATTATCTTATCTATTAATTCAGTGCCCTTAAAACCCTTGAAAGGTTTTGGGATTTTTCTAGATTTATTATTATTTAAAGTTAGATTTAAAGCATTAAATAAAGTTTGTAAAATTAGTGTAGACTTACCACTACCAGATACACCAGTTACGCATGTGAGACTTCCAAGTGGTATCTTTAAATTCACATTATCAAGATTATTACCTGAAGCACCAGTAATTTCCAAAAATCTTCCATTTTTTGCCAACCTTCTTTTTGCAGGAACATTTATCTTTAATTTATTTGAAAGATACTTACCAGTAATACTATTTTTGTTTTGACTAATTTCTTTAAAGGATCCTTGCGCAACTATTTGTCCTCCATTATTACCTGCTTCAGGACCAAGATCAATTATATGATCTGCATTTTCCATTGTTTCAGTATCATGTTCGACAACAATAACTGTGTTACCTAAATCTCTTAATCTTTTTAAAGCATTAATTAACTTAACATTATCTTTTTGATGTAGACCAATAGAAGGTTCATCTAGAACATATAAAACACCTGTAAGACCCGAACCTATTTGAGAGGCTAAACGTATCCTTTGAGCTTCTCCTCCTGATAGAGTTCCGGATTCTCTTGATAAAGTCAAATAATCAAGCCCCACGTTCAATAAAAAATTTAGCCTTTCATTTATTTCTTTTAAAATGTGTTCAGCAATTTTTACTTGTCTTTTATCTAAAGAATTTTTTAGATTTTCAAACCATTCAGCAGCATCTGAAATTGATTTTTCAGTTACTTCACTTATATGCAAACCGTCAATTTTTACACAAAGTGCTTCATCTTTAAGTCTATGACCATTACATCTCTCACATTTTGTATCAGATTGATATTGAGCGATTTCCTCTCTTTTCCAATCACTGTCAGTTTCTAAATATCTTCTTTCTAAATTGTTTATTATTCCTTCAAATGATTTTTTATGAGAATATTTTTCGTATCCATCATCATATGAGAATTTTATTTCTTCATCATCTGATCCATAAAGTATTATATCTTTAATTTTTTTCGGTAGTTTTGACCATCTATCTTCTAATGAAAATCCATAATGTTTTGATAGTGAAGATAGTGTTTGAGCGTAATATAGTGTTGTTGTTTTAGCCCAAGGTTCTATAGCTCCATCAGCAATACTTTTTTTTTCATTTGGAATAACCAAATTTGGATCAACATTTAATTTAATTCCTATTCCCTCACATTCCTCACAAGCGCCAAATGGACTATTAAAAGAAAAAAGCCTTGGTTCAATTTCTTCAATAGTAAAGCCACTTTCTGGACATGCAAACTTAGTTGAAAATATTAATTTTTCTAATTTTCTATATTTTTTAGGTAAAGTTTCATCTTCATATTCAGCAAAAACTAATCCGTTAGCAAGATTTACAGACGTTTCGATGCTTTCAGCAAGTCTATTACCAAGCGATGAATTTAAAATTATTCTATCAACTAGAATATAAATATCATGTTTAATCTTTTTATTCAGCTCTGGAACTTTGTCAATATCGTATATGACATCATCTATCTTGATTTTTCTAAAGCCTCTTTTTTTGTAATTTAAAATTTCTTTTTTATATTCACCCTTACGCCCTCTAACAACTGGTGCATAAATATAAATAGTTGATTTTTTTGGAAGTTCTTTAATTTTATCAACAATTTGAGTTATTGTTTGAGATGTAATAGGCTTTCCGGTGAATGGTGAAAATGGTACTCCAGCCCTAGCATATAATACTCTCATGTAATCGTAAATTTCAGTTACTGTTGCAACTGTAGATCTTGGATTTTTTGATGTATTTTTTTGTTCAATAGAAATTGCTGGGCTCAATCCTTCAATTAAATCAACATTCGGTTTTTTCATTTTATCCAAGAACTGTCTGGCATAAGCTGACAAACTTTCTACGTAACGCCTTTGACCTTCTGCATATACGGTGTCAAAAGCTAAAGAAGATTTTCCCGACCCAGATAGACCAGTTATTACAACAAACTTATCTTTCGGAATTTCCAAAGAAATATTCTTTAAATTATGTTCTTTTGCTCCCTTAATAACTATCTTTTTAATCATAATTTTTGTTGCTTTGACTTAATAAAATTAATATTCAGAGTAAATTGTGATATAATTCTAATTAATAAATTTAACAAATAGTAAAATATTATGGCTGGAAGTTTAAATAAAGTACTTTTAATTGGTCGTTTGGGCGCAGACCCAGAAATCAAACAAATGGTGAATGGAAAGAGTGTAGCGAGATTAAGTTTAGCTACTAGTCAATCCTGGAAAGATAAAAATACAGGTGAAAAAAAAGAAAAAACAGAATGGCACCGTATAGTTGTATTTAATGAGGGTTTAGTCAATGTTGTTAAACAATACTTGAAAAAGGGTGCTCAAATTTATGTAGAAGGTCAATTAACCACAAGAAAATGGAAAGATGAACAATCCGGACAGGATAAATATTCTACAGAAATAGTTATTCAAGGATATAACTCCTCACTCACTATGCTTGGTGGGGGTAATTCTGGAGGTGGTATAGCTAATGATAACACTCAATCTCCAAGTAATTCAGATGATATGTCACAAATATCAAATGATATGGATGATGAAATTCCATTTTAATCTTTATGCAAAAAACTGAAATTTCCAAAGATAAAAATATAAAGTTAATATCTATGCATGATGAGATGAGTTCATCTTATCTTTCTTATGCAATGAGTGTTATTGTTAGTAGGGCTCTTCCTGATATAAGGGATGGGCTTAAACCGGTTCACCGAAGAATTCTATATGCAATGTACAAGGGTGGTTATGATTGGTCAAAACAATTTAGAAAATCAGCAAGAATAGTCGGAGATGTGATAGGTAAATATCATCCTCATGGAGATCAATCAGTTTATGATGCTTTAGTTCGTATGGTACAAGATTTTTCAATGAGTTTACCTTTAATTGATGGACAGGGAAATTTTGGTTCTATCGATGGTGATCCTGCTGCTGCTATGAGATATACAGAAACAAGACTGTCAAAAGTTTCTCAATTTTTAATTGATGATATCGAAAAAAATACAATTTCATTTAAAAGTAATTATGACGAAACAGAAAAAGAACCAACTGTTCTACCTGCTCAATTTCCTAATTTGTTAGTAAATGGTGCTGGAGGTATAGCTGTTGGAATGGCTACAAGTATTCCCCCACATAATTTAAGCGAAGTTATTGATGGTACTTTAGCTTTAATTAACAATAAAGATATTAAGGTTAAAGATTTAATGAAATATATACCTGGACCAGATTTTCCAACGGGCGGAGTTATAATTGGAAAAGATATTATAAAACAAGGATACAACAAGGGAAGAGGATCTTTTAAAATTAGAGGAGAAATTTCGATAGAAAGTTTGAAAAATGGTAGGGAAAGATTAGTTATAACATCTATTCCTTATCAAGTGAATAAGTCAGTATTAAATGAAAGAATTGCACATCTTGTTAGAGAAAAAAAAATAGAAGGAATAAGAGATATAAGAGATGAGTCAAATAGAGAGGGTATAAGAGTTTCTATCGATTTAAGAAACGGTGTAGAACCCGAAACAGTTAAGAGACAACTATATAAAAATACACAAATTGAAAGTTCATTTGGTTTTAACACACTAGCAATTGTTGATGGCAAACCTCAAACATGCAATTTAAAAGAATTTTTATCAAATTTTTTAAATTTTAGAGAAGACGTTGTTATTAAAAAAACAAAATATGATTTACAAAAAGCTGAAGAACGTGCCCACATATTAATTGGCTTGTCAGTATCAGTTGAAAACTTAGATAAGATTATTAAAATTATT
>QCJE01000016.1 GCA_003216235.1 Pelagibacteraceae bacterium AG-404-P07 | reverse complement strand
AAATAAGATAAAATTGATTTAACGGAATTTAATTCACTCATTTTACTTGTACTAATTTTGATTTTATACATTTTTTCAATTTCTAACATAATTCTTAAATGTGCTAAGCTATCCCATTTAGCAAAATCATTTGCACAGGAATTTATATTAAGATCATTTATTTTTATAGTGGTTGTTTTTGAAATTAAAGAAATCAATTTTTCTAATTTTATATTAGTCATTTAATATTTTTCCTTTAATTTCATTAATAATACTAGGATTTATCATTGTTGAAGTATCCCCGTAAGTAACACTTTCTGGTGAATTAACCATCTCTCTTAATAGTCTTCTAAGAATTTTGCCACTTCTGGTTTTGGGCAATTGACTTAAATAATATATTTTTTTTGGTAATGCGAAACTCCCAAAATTTGAGTAAATTTTATCCTCAATATTTTTATCTAGGTTTTGTTTTTTTGAAACAATAAATAAATGAATCACAGATCCTTCTAAATCGTCATTAATTAAAATTACAGAACATTCAAAGATATCTTTAATTTCTAATATTATTGATTCTATTTCTTCAGATCCGATCCTATGGCCTCTTATATTAATTACATCATCAATTCTACCATGTATATAAATGTTTGATTTTTCTATTGATGCTAAATCAAACATTCTAAAATATCCTTCTTTTGACCAATATTTTTTCCATTCTATTTTTCCATTAATTACATTTTTCATACATCCAGGCCAACTATTTATTATCTTTATTTCTTGTTTCTTTTTTTTTTTCAATGAAGTTAAATTCAAAAATTTACTAACAGGGGAACCAACAGATCCATGAGGAACATCTTTAATTTTATCTGTAAACTTGGGTGAAGAAATTATTCCAGATGTCTCAGTTTGAAAGTATGTGTTTATAATTGATTTTTTTTTTAAATTAAAAAAATTAGCAAACCACTTGCCGATAGCAGGAGCTAATGGTTCTCCCATAGATCCAAGAGTGACCAAGCTTTTACTTTTAATATTTTTATCTCTATTAATAGCTTTTAGTAATCTAATTAATGTGACGGGTAGATATAATATCGAAATTTTATATTTTATAATTTTTTTTAAAAAAGAAAGATCTAGTAAAAGCATTGGACTTTCTAAGAGTATAGAACTGGCACCTAAGGACAGAGGACCAAACAATGCATAGGTGTGTCCATTAATCCAACCAGCGTCAGAAGCAGTTAAAACAACAGAGTTAGAATTCATTCCAAATTGTTTTATACATGTATACTTTGAATAAACAAGATAGCCACCAGATGAATGAATAATACCCTTAGGTGAACCTGTTGAGCCAGAGGTGAATAAAGTAAACAAACTTTTGGTACTTTTAAAATATTGAATTTTATTTTTTTTTTTTCTTTTTTTAAAAATGTTAATATCTTCAGAAAAGAAAATTTCTGTTTTATTTTTTTTTAATGAGAATTTTTTGAAAAAATTTTCTTTACTCCATTTTGATATGAAGATATCTGGTTTGAACAATTCTATTCTTTTTTTAATTGCGTTTAATTCTAGATCTTCAAATATAACAGAAAAATGAATGCCTAATTTTGCACATCCAAGCATTGAAACAGCTGAAAAAATTGATGCTGATGAATGTATCATAATTCTTTTATTATAAATTTTCTCTTTTTTGAAATATTTTAAAATAAATGAACAGAAATTATTTACTAAAAAATCAATTTCACTATAAGTATATTTTTTAATTTCTTTTTTTAAATTACAAGTTCTTAGAGCAATCTTATTTGAAAGGCCATTGTTAATATGTTTTAAAATACAATTTTCATATATATTAACTTTACCATCTGAATACCATTCTGGATGATGATCTTTTTTTTTTACAAAACCTATTTTTGGTTTTTTATTCCAATTAATGATTTTTGCTTGCTCCAACCAAAATTTATTTAATTCAAAATTCATTTCAATAATAAAATATAATCAAATATAACTAATAACAGCTTAAAATAAATATTTAATATACTTAATCATTTTTAAACATTGATTTATTTTGACTTTTACAATAAAAAACATTTTATCAAAAATATGCCCTTGTAGCTCAGCTGGTAGAGCAATTGATTTGTAATCAATAGGTCCGCGGTTCGAATCCGTGCGGGGGCACCATTAAGATGTTTCCTTTCGTAATTGCTCAATTTTTATTTTTTTTTGAAGACTTTTATTCTTATCATATAAAAGATTAAATTTAATTTTTTGATTAGTTTTGATTATAATATTTTTGGCGTTTCTTACTTCAATATTATCTGCTACTGCACTTATTGGTCTTTTTTTTGGATTAAGATTAATAATATTTATTTTAGATCTATCACTAATTATTTTACCTCTCCATCTACGAGGTCTAAAAGGGCTAATAGGAGAAATAGATAATTTTTTCGAATTTAAACTTAAAATCGGTCCGTGAACTGAAAGATTATAAGCTGTACTTCCTGCTGGTGTTGATACCAAAACACCATCAGAGACTAATCTTTTGATAATTTGTTTTGATCCATATTTTATAGATAGAGATGCTGCTTGCCTACTTTGTCTTAGGATTGAAACTTCATTAATTGCTAAATATTTTTTGGTTTGATTTTTAGTATTTTTTGCAATCATTTCTAAAGGAGAAATATTGATCAAGTTAGCTTTAGATAAATTTTTGATTAGGTTTTTTGAAGAAAATTTATTCATAAGAAAACCATAACTTCCTGAATTTATTCCATAAAAATACTTTTTTGAATTTTTATTTCTTTTTAACGTTTGAAGCATAAAACCATCTCCACCTATAACAATAGTGATTTGTGGTTTGCTTATTTTACTTTTTATTAAAATTTTTAATAATTGTGATTTTATTTTAAGAGATCTTTGATTTGTATCAGAAATTATTTGTATTTTTTTCATCTTAAATGGTGCCCTCGGCCAGACTCGAACTGGCACTCCGCAAGCGGCAAGGATTTTAAGTCCTTTGTGTCTACCAATTTCACCACGAGGGCATTAATGAACTTCATGAGTATTTATGCTAATATATATAATTGAACAAGATGAATAAGTAAATTTTTAATCTTAATCTTTATCTTTATTTTGAACCATGCCTTTTAATGCACCCAGATACCAAATTAATGAAGTGATTGAAAATATCAATAAACCATGAGTAGATCTAATTGAGTCAAATGTATGCAAACCCATTTCTTGAGTTATTTGAGTTAAAGTTGAAAAAATTAAAATCAAACATGATATAATCATAACAAGTTTCATTATTTCCCCCCTATTGTTTTATTGATTTTTAAATCGATTAACTATCATCATCACTATCATCTGTACCGTCAGCATCAGTATCATCATCAGCAGTAACTGTTGTAGTGGTTGTTGAGGTCACACCATCTGTATTAGTTGTGGCCGTAGCATCTGAATCACCAACAGTTATGGTTGTTTTGTTAGCTTGAATAGTAGCTAAAGAAATTACTGTATCTAAAGTTTTATTGAAAAGATCAGTAGCTTCTTTTTTACTTAAATTATAATTTACGGCAAATTCACAAGTTCTAAAAAATAATTCTCTAGACATTAAAACAGTTGGAGTTCTTCCTACCATTTCTGCCTCACTACTACCCATTGTTGTTTCTTCAGAACCAATGGCAAGGCCAAGACCTTCCTCTGTAGTCGCAGAAAAAGTTGCATCTGGTTGTGGCATTGTACATGTATGAATGGCTGTTCCATTTTTATCAGTCATCCTAATAAAACTTTGACCCGCGGTTTGTTGAACAAACGTTTGGTCTTTTATTAAATGCCCTGTTGGCTTTGGCCTTTCCAATGTTGTACAATTGGTTAGTAAAGTAAATGCAAATAAAGATATTAAAACGCTAAATATTTTTTTGTTGTTCATAATCTTTCTTAACAAGGTACTTCAAGCCTTCTGAGTGTTTGAATTTAAGTCCATCTTCATTAAATTAAAAATTAATTCCAACCCGCTAATTTAAAACCTTCTCGGTGATTAAATTTAATTGGTCCTTCTGAAAAACTGAACGTACCTACCATGTGAAGTTGACCTTTTTTAAGATCTTGTGATGTTATTTTTAATCTAAATAACAAATCAGCTGAAAATCCTGGTGTAATATAATCTTCTATATCTCCTATAGTATCACTTTCAGAACAATTAAAATAATCAGGACGGCTAGATACGAATCGTCTTGTGATTAAATTTAAACCTACATCATAATTTCCAACAGCACTTAGATGAATGTCACATTCATATTGAATATAAAAAAGTTTCTTTTTTTTATCTTTAAAAGAAAGTTTTATACTTGCAGCTCCATCCATTGTCTTAGTGCTAACATTAGCTTTTCCCTCAGCTTTTATGTAATATTCACTATTGTTAGGAAATTTAATTGAAAAACTATCTGCATACGCAGTTGATATAAAAGAACTTAAAATTAGTGTGATTAAAATTGTTTTTAAATTTTTCATTGACCCCTCTTTGATTTAATTTATAAAAAAATAATAAAGCATTTTAAGTCCTTTGTGTCTACCAATTTCACCACGAGGGCATTTGTGAATTTCATGAGTATTTATGCTAATATTTATAATTGAACAAGACCAATAAGTAAATTTTTTTTATTTTATCTCTCTGTGTACTGGTTTATTACTATTTACTAAATGTTATATTTTTTAAAAAGAGCAATTAAGAAAATATTAAGATCATTAGGTTTTAAATTAATTAGAATAGGACCACCTTATAAATCTAACCCTTACGGTAAGGTCGACTTAGAAACTTTAGATTGTATAAATAAATCAAGTGGTATTTTGCATCTTGGAGCCCATAAAGGAACTGAGGCAGAAGTATATAACTGGTTTGGAAAAAAAGTTATATGGTTTGAGGCAGTTCCACATATTTTCGATCAGCTTAAAGATAATTTATACTTTTATGGTGATCAAAAAGCTTTTCATGCTTTGCTTGGAGATCAAGATGATATTCAAAAAGATTTCTTTATTTCTAGTAACGATTCTGCAAGCTCTTCTCTGTTCAAATTCAGCAGTGAAGTTATAGAAAAAGGTTGGGAAGGTCGTAAAATTTATATGGGACGTAAAATTAAATTGAAAATGACTAAATTGGATACTATTTTAAAAAAAAATAATATTAATGTTGAAGAATATAATCACTGGGTAGTCGATTTACAAGGTGCAGAACTATTAGCTTTTAAAGGAGCTGAAAATTCTTTAAAATTTTGTAACTCAATTTCTGTAGAGGTAAGTAAGGTTAATTATTATCAAGGTGGTGTATTATGGAATGAACTGTCAGAATGGTTGAATAGAAAAAATTTTTACTCATCAACTTCACCTGACAAGAACCATACTGAAATACTATTTAAGAGAAAAAATTGAAATTTAAGATGATTAAAATTAAAAAATATATCTTTAATTTTGTTTCAATAATAATAACAATACTTTTGTTTGATTTTTTCTATACAAATATTTCAAATTCTAAATATTTCAATTTTTTAGATAAAAATAAAGAGGATTTATCTAAATATTATGAAAAAAATGATCTTAACAGAACAGTTTTAAAAAAAAATTTAAACACTCATTTTAATTATAATAAATTTGAATTTAGAATATGTACTAATAAATTTGGATTTAGAGATTTTTGTGAAAAAAAAAATATCTCAAAAAAATTGGGGACAGTTTTTACAGGTGATAGTGTTTTATTCGGTAAAGGTTTGAATATTGAAAATACTTTTTTTGGTATTGCTAAAGAACAAAACAATAAAATTACTAACATATCTGAAGGAGACTCAGGTGTACGTGATAGTTTTAATAAAGTACAACATTTAGTTAATAAAGGATTTAAAATTGATAAAATAATTTATTTTTTTGATGTTAGTGATATTCAAGATGAGTCTTATTATTACAAAAACTCTATAAAAAGTAATCAAAAAAACTCTATAAAAAGTGATCAAAAAAATGGAGGAAGTATTTTTCATAAAGAAAATATAAAGATTTTAATTAGAAGAAATTTTTCTTTGACTCATAATTTTTTAGTAAATATCAAATATTATTATTTACCCAAACCAGTTTATAGGTATCATTATAAATACCAGAGATCTGCTTGGACTTATGACGAAAATAATAAAGGTTACGAACCTATCGGTGTTAATAAATCCATAGATTCATTTTTATTAGTACTAGAAGAATTTTATAAATTTGCTAATGATAAAAATATTCCATTTGGTCTATCCGTAATTCCATGGCCAAACCAAATTTTATATGATTTTGAAAATTCTAGACACGCCCAAATTGCATCAACTTTTTGTAAAACAAGATGTAGTAATTTTATAAATTTATACCCTGACTTTTTTAGATATGCTAAATCAACGAGCAAAAAAAAATCTATTCAAAAGCTATATTTGGATGGTGATATGCATTTATCTGAATTTGGTCATAATATAACTGCTAAAAAAATAATTTCTTCTTTAAATGATCCAAGTTGACTAGTTTATTAGAGTTTTTACAAATTAATTAATCTTTATCTCCTAATATTTTAAATTAATTTAAAGTCATTAATAAAATTTAGTTGATAAAACTTCGAAAACAAAATGAATAATTGGAATGTAAATATAAAAACAATTCTTTTATTAAGTTCTTTAACAAAGTTTTTATTAATTTCTAAATTAAATAAAGTCAAAAATAATAAGTAAAATAAAGGGTCATACGACTCCATAAAGAAAAAGCCGTCTATTTCAATAAAAACAAGTAATAAAAAAAGAATTAAATTTTTTGTTTTTTTTAATTCTAAAAACTCATTACAAAAATAAAAAGATACAGGAAATAAGATATAAACTAAAAAGTGATTATTAAAAAATAATTCACTAATCTTTAAATAAAAACCACCTCCAGTTGTCATTTCATATCTAAAATAAAATATTACAAATATTGTGGAAACAATTGTTAATAAGAGATTATATAAATTCAGCTTTGTTATAATTTTCTTGAAATTAAATAAAAGAAATGGAGATAAATAAAAGAATATTGTCAAATAAAATAAAGCAAAAGTGTTAATAATATTAAAACCACTCAAAGAGGAAGAAAAAAATTTTACATCTAAAATAAATACATAATAGAAAGCTGGAAAAGCTAAAAAAATATTCAAAATAAAATAATAAATAAAAAACCTTAAATGAAAATTTTTATTTATGAAAAAAGCAAAAAGAAAATATATTGAAAAAATGCAATAAATTGGTCTTAGATAAGATGCTAAAGCCAATGACAATACATTGGCTAATAAAAAAAATAGAGAATTATTATTCGATTGAAGAAATCTAATTGCAAAATATATAGATAAACATAAAAAAATTAACGCAATAGTTTCATCTCCAGGCCATATTGAATACGACCTAAAATAAGGTGAAAGTAAAAAAAAATTACTTAGTACAAATAATGAAAGAAAATTATTTTTATATTTTAAAACTAGAGTTTTATAAAAAATAATAACAATTAAAGATGAAATGATTAAATATATCCATCTACCAATTAATTCATTATCTAATATTAGATAATTTAATAAAATAATAAATAATGGTGAATGAGAATTTGAAAAATTATGATAATTCAATAAACCAAACATCAATCCATCTGAAAAAACTTTATTTACAGTTTGTTTGTGAATATTGTAATCATAAATAGCACCTCCAGCTGTATCTTCACCCAAATAAAGACCTAAAAATAATGTTGAACTAAAAAATATATAAACTAGACATTGTTTGTAAAAAATTATGGACTTCATATTGATAGTATTTAACATTTATATAATTAATGCAAAAAAGTAAAACTCAAATAGGATTTTTAGGATTTATTGAAAAATATATACGAAAATTTGTTACTATTTATTATCTTATTAGATCTATCGCTATTAAGTTTGATATTTTTGAGGAAGATTTCAAAATCTTAAAAGAAATTTATAAGGATAAAAAAATAAATATTATTGATATTGGTGCCAGTGATGGAATTTCAGCTAATTTTTTTATTAAAAATTTAAATGTTAATAATATTTATTGTTTTGAGCCTCATTTTTTATTCATTAAAAAATTAAAAAAACTTAAAAAAAAATATCAAAATATAAAAATTTTTAATTATGGAATTAGTACATCTAATGAAAGTATTAAAGTTTATATTCCAAAAATATTTTTTTTTGGTAAATCATTATATTTATACACTTATACTTTTTATAATTTAATTGAGTTAAAAAAACAAATAAAATTAGATTTTCTAAATTATAAAAAAATAATTGTTGAAGAAGCTATCCTTAAACTTAAAAAATTTAAAATAATCAATAAAAATATTCATCTAATTAAAATTGATGTTAATGGATATGAATTTAAAATTGTGAAATGTCTAAAAAAGCAAATTATTAAAAATCTTCCTTTGATGGTTATTGAAAATAATAAAGAAATAAACAAAATCTCTAAATATTTAAATAAATATGGTTATAAAAAATATTATAATAATAATGGTAAATTAGAAAAATATAATAACCAAAAAGTGTTAGATATTTTTTTTATAGCAAAAAAATGAAATTATTAATCATACCAACATTAAACGAGAGGAAAAATATCACTATTCTTTTTAATAAGATTAAAAAAATTGATCAAAAAATAGATATTCTTTTTGTTGATGATAATTCAACTGATGGAACTAGAGAAGAAATTTTATATTTAAAAAAACGTAATAAATCAATTTATTATATATTCAGGCCTAAGAAACTGGGCATTGGTTCTGCACACAAAGATGGATTAAAATTAGCTTATAAAAAGAAATATAAAATAATTTTAACCATGGATGCGGATGGAACTCACAATCCTAAATACATAAAAAACTTACTAAGATATTCTACAAAGTTCGATTTAATTTCAACAAATAGATTTAAAAAAAATGACTCTTTAATAGAATGGCCAATTCAAAGAAGATTTCTTACAAAAATTAGATATTATTTAATTAATATTCTTTTAGGTATTAATTATGACTCATCTGGTGCTTATAGATGTTACAATGCAAAAAATATTAAATTAAATGATATCTTGAGTGCAAAAAATAACGGTTATTCTTTTTTTTGGGAAAGTTTGTATTTATTAAATAAACAAAAATACTCTATTAAAGAAATTCCCATTTACTTACCTTATAGAAAAGTTGGGAGCTCTAAAATGACTATGAGTGATATTATTGGATCTCTTTTATATTTATTGAAATATTCTTTAAAAAATTTAATTTATTAAACTATTTCTATCTCTGGCAAAGGGAATATTAATTTTCCACCGTTATCTAAAAATTTTTTTTCTTTTTTAATTATATGATCTTTAAAATGCCATGGTAAAACTAATAGGTAATCTGGTTTCTTTTTCTTTAGATGTTTCTCAGAAACAATTTTAATTTTAGAACCAGGGGTATATCTATTATATTTAAAACTATTAACCTCAATAATACAATCCAACAAATTTTTATTTATTTTACAATATTGCAGTATAACATTCCCTTTAGTAGAGGCTCCATAACCATAAATTTTTTTACCTTGTGATTTAAGTTTTTTCAATAAATCATTGAGTAAAAATCTATGTCTTTTGCATTGATTAAAAAAAAATTTTTGAATTTTTAAACTATTAAATCCATTAGATTTTTCTCTTAGAAGTAACCAATTTAATAGAACTTTATTTTCGCGATATTTTGATTTCTTTTTAGCTACATCTAACGAAATACTTCCACCATTTATTTGATTAAACGAAATATTTATAATTTTTAAATTTGCTAGATCCATCAAATATTTCAAAGATTTTACTGAATAATATTCTAAATGTTCATGACAAATAGTGTCATAAGAACTATTATTTAACATTGAAGGCATATAGCTCATCTCTATGTGCCATATCCCATTAGTAGCTAGAACGCTATTTATATCATTAGCAAATTTTAATGGGTCGGGTAAATCATAAAACATTGCAATTGAAGTTATTAAATTAAACTTTAAATTTTTAAACTTTTCACCCGTAAAAAAATCAGGAGTTAATTTAATGTCTTTTCTATAATGTTTTTTGAATTTTTTAATAGTAGGATCACAAGCATATAGTTTTAAGTTCTTATTAAAGAAACTTAAAAAAGTTCCATCATTGCTACCTATATCTAAAACAAAATTACCTTTTTTTAATTTATATGTATTAAGTAAATACTTTGATTTTAACTTTAAATGAAATTCCATAGCCTTGTTTAAGGAGGACATATAACCATAATTTTCACCATACATTAGATTCGAATTAAAATTGTTTTCTAGTTGTAATAAAGTGCATTTTTTACAACGGACCAATTTTAATTTTCCTTTAGGAACACTATTGTTGATATTTTCTGGAAATATCCCTGTAAAATACATTTCACCTAAATTGTAAACTTTATCTAAGTTTTTTGATTTACAGATTCTACAGTATTTGATTTTCAATTTATTATCTCTATAAATCAAAAATATACTTAATTAAATACAAATTACAATTGATTAATAATATTTTGATAACTGGTGCCAATGGTCAAGATGGAAAAATAATTATTAATAAATTATTAAAAAAAAGAATTAATTTATTTCTTATAGCTAAACGATTCAAAAATAAGATTCAAAAAAAAAGTATTCAATATTTAGAATTTAATTTAAATAACAAAAATAAATTGGAAAAACTTTTTAAGAAATATAAAATAAATATCATCTTACATCTGGCATCAAATAATCCGAGTTTTGGTCAAAATAATTTTAAAAAGCATTATTTAGAAAATACAAATATCACAAAAAATTTAATTACTCTTTCGATTAAATACAATCAAAAAATAAAGTTTATATCTTGTAGTTCATCAAGAATTTTTAAAAAAAAAACAGGAGTAGTTAATGAAGACTCACGTTTGTATATTAGTGACTTTTATAGCAAGTTTAGAATAGAAATTTATAATTACTTAAGTCAAATAAAAATTAAAAATGATAAAAAATTTAATTTTACAAATGTTATTTTATTTAACCACGATTCTATTTATCGAAACAAAAGGTTTCTTCTCCCTAGAATTATCGATGCAATTTTAAAAAAAAAGAAAAATTTTCTTAATAAAATTATAAGAGAAAATATTGTAATGGATTATAGCCATGCTGACGATATTTGTGATGGATTGATTAAAATTATTTTTACTAAAAAAAATATAAAAAATATAATTTTAAGTTCTGGAAAAAAAACTCACATTAATGATATTATTAAGTTTTTAATCAGTAAAAATAAAATTAATTTAAATCTGAACTTTAAAAATATAAAAAAAAATTCTTCTATTATAGGTAATAATAAATTTGCAAAAAAAAAATTGAATTGGAAAATTAAAAAAAATATATTTTTAGCTTCTCAAGAATTACTTACAACAAAGCTTCTTAATTTTTAAAAATTTTATAATTAGAAAACTGATCATATTTATTGTCTAGTTTGTCAAAATAATCTTTTAATTCATCATCTAGATCCAGTGTAAATTTTTTTGATGGGATCAATTTATCAAAAATATTTTGAATTAAATAACGCCATTGAAAATATTTCTTTGCTCGTTTTAAGATAAAACTTATTATTATTGGCTTATTTTTATCATTAATATTCCTCAAAAAATTTTTATATCTTCTTAAAGAGAATCCAAAAATTTTAAATAAATTTTCCATAAAAATTGTGAATTTAATTGCAAGATTACTAAAAGATCTATTAAAGTTTTTTTTATCTTTAGTAAGATCAGAAAATTGTTTTTCAGATAAGTTAAACAATTCTTTATAAAAAGCACAATCACTCAACAATGTTTCAGCTTTAACAACTATAATATTGTTAAAATATTTAAGATAATCTTCAATATTATTTATTACATCAAATTTTTTATAATCTGTATTTTTTCTATAATCTTCAAAACTCAAATATTCTAATTCCATTATTTTATGAATAAAATTTGATCTATGTAACTCACTGGGTTTTCTTATAACAATTAATAAAGCTACATTGTTTTCAAAGAAATCAAATAATAATTTTGCATTTTCTTTATCATAATTTTTCTCAAAATTTAAGAAACCTTCATGAGATATAATAGTGTTTTTTTTGAAATCATTTTTAAATTTATCCTTAATAAAATTTTTTTCTGATATCGATTTAAGGACATGAAAATATCTATTTTGAGTTCTTTTTTTATTTATAAAATCTATATCCTTAATTTTTGATATATTGGGAAAAATATTTTTTTGTAACGTAGTTGATAAACTTTTTGGATATCCTACATGTAATAAAATTTTTTTATCAAGAAACATGGATTAACCTTGTAAAGCTTTTTTCAAGTATTTCTTATTAAGATTACAATCTTTATATCCTCTTTTAACAACACTTAAATATTTTTCAGTTGGAAATCTAAAAGGTGTTTTTTTAACCATAGTATATGTCATTATCTTTTTTCCATAATATGAAAAATAATACTTTTTATATAAAATTGGATAATCTTCATAAACATCTAATTTTTTTTCATCACTCTTTGATATTTCAAATAATCCACCAGGAACTATTGAACTTGATTTAGGTTCAATATCCGCAGCTCTGTATTTGCTTCTAAAAGTTAATCTAAAATTTTTTAGATTAATTTTTTTTAAAAAAACACTGTCTTTACACCTTCGTTTCATTTGAAACTGATTAAGGTTACTACCGTAGGCAAAATAAAGCATTTAACGATCTACTATTTCAATTTTTTTTTCTTCAATAAATTTTAAAATTTCTGAATTACAAAGATCTATTTTTGATTGATCTTCAGATCTAATAACAATTGAAACACCTAATTTACCTGCATGAAAAAAAGGGTAGCTCCCTATCTCAATTTCTTTATTTTTGTCTTGAATTTTACTTATTGAACTTGCAATTTCACTTTCAACTGTTCGTAAACTTATTGTTAGACTTAAGATGGGTTGGCCCCCTACTATTCTATTCTTGAGTCCACCTAACATCGATTTTAAAATTGAGGGAACTCCTGGTAAACAAAATACATTTTTTACACTAAAGCCAGGAGCACCACTTGTTGGATTGAGAATTAATTCTGCTTTTTCTGGCATCCAAACCATTTTTTGTCTACCTTCATTAAATTCACCAGGCTTATAATAAGCCTCAAGAATTTTAAAAGCCTCTTTATGTATTTCATATTTTAAGTCAAAAGCTTTTGCTACCGATTGAGCTGTAATGTCATCATGAGTAGGTCCTATGCCTCCAGTCGTAAAAACATAATTATTTTCCTCTCTTAAGACATTTAAAGTATCTATAATTTTTTTTTCTATATCCGGAACTACTCTTACTTCATTTACTTTTACACCAATTGAATTTAACCAATTAGCTAAAGTACTAGTATTTGTATCCTGTGTTCTTCCAGAAAGAATTTCATTTCCAATAATTAATATCGCAGCGTTAACTTTTGTGTTTTTTGTCATTTTTATATGTATAATTTGAATATGGAATTTACCAAGTCTTTAATAAAAGGCAAATTAATCAAAAGATATAAACGTTTTTTTGCTGATGTTAAATTAAATAAAGAAATTGTCACAGCTCATTGTCCAAATACTGGTTCAATGAAAGGTCTTTTAGATGAAGGTAATGATGTTTATCTTCTTAAAAATGATAATCCTAAACGAAAATTAAAATATGGCTTAGAGATAATTAAAGCTCAAAAAAATCTTGTTGGTGTAAACACTCATATGGCAAATAAAATTGTCAATCATGGATTAATAAACAATTTGATTAAAGAGTTAAAAGATAGTGATAAAATTAAAGCTGAAGTCTTTTTCAATAAAGAAACAAGATTTGATTTTTTAATAGAAAAAAATAAAAAAAAAATGTTTATAGAAGTTAAAAATGTTACTCTCTTTAGAGATAAGAAAACCGCTGAATTTCCTGACGCAATCACCTCTCGTGGCTCAAAACATTTGCTTGCACTTATTGATGCCATAAAAAA
>QCJE01000015.1 GCA_003216235.1 Pelagibacteraceae bacterium AG-404-P07 | reverse complement strand
TCAGATCAATCAACTTGGTTCTAGTGAAAAAGATTTAAAAAAAAAAATTATTAAATTTAGAGAAGATGAATTACATCATAAAAATATAGCTTACGAAAAAGGTGCTACTAAAAAAGGTCTATATTCAATAATGGATAAAATTATTAAAACCGGATCAAAATTAGCAATTAGTATCTCTGAAAAAATTTAGAATTAAGCTTCTAATTCTACATCCCAATATAAATAATCCATCCAACTTTTATGTAAATAATTAGGAGGAAAGTTTTTTCCGTTCTTGTGTAAATCTTCAGTAGACGGTTGATAGGGATATTGATTAAGTCTCATCCCTGAGGATTTCAATAATTTTCCACCTTTTTTAACATTACATTCAGAGCAGGCTGTTACAACATTATCCCAATTCGTTTCTCCACCTTTTGACCTAGGTAATAAATGGTCAAAAGTAAGTTCATCGCTGCTTCCACAATATTGACAAGAAAATTTATCTCTTAAGAAAACATTAAATCTAGTGAAACTTGGTCTTGATTGTGGAGCAATATAACTTTTTAAAGCTATAACACTTGGTAATTGCATATCAAAAGAAGGACTTCTAATAACTCTGTCATAAGTGCTAACAATAATAACTCTGTCTAAAAAAACTGACTTTACAGTATCTTGCCATGACCAAAGCGATAAAGGATAATAGCTTAACGGTCTATAATCAGCATTTAAAACTAATGCTGGACATTTTTCTAACGAAATTTCACTTTCAATAAAGTTATTCATAAAATAATTTTAACTTAAATAAAAAAATAATTCAATAATTTAGAAATGATTAAATTTTTTTAAGATATAATTTAATGCTATACTTGATGCTTCTATGGGAATATGATGTCCACAATTTTTTACCAAATGAGTATCTATTTTTAAATTATTTCTTTCAAAAAAATCTTTTGCTTCAAGCATAAAATTAGGTGATACTATTTCATCTGAGTCTCCATGTATCAAAAGAGTACTTGTTGAAACTTTTTTTTCTTTTTTTAAATACTCTTGATCAATTATTTTTCCTGAAAAACCAACAACACAATTATATTTATAATCTGAAATAAAACCTAAATTTAAAGACAACATACATCCTTGACTAAAGCCTGATAAACAGATTTTTTCATTCTCTAGATTAAATTCTTTTTTCACTTCATCAATAAATAGATTTAATTTATTTTCAGCCTTTTTAGCTTCAGCCAAAATGTATTTTGGGTCATCTTTTGTTAAATCAAACCATTGATAACCTGATGGGTTTACATGACACTTCTCATGGCCATTTGGACATAAAAAAATTGTATTTGGTAAATGTCTTTTCCAATTTAATGAAAGCATACTAATATCTTTACCATCTCCTCCATAGCCGTGAAGAAGAATGATTGCACTTTTGATTTTAGTATCGTCTTCAGGTCTTATAATTGTTGTATCTAGACAAAATGTCATACTCGATAATTTATGTTTTTTTATTTTTAAAACAACCTAGAATAAGATTATGTTTTCTGCAATTTTAATAAAAATTTTTTCAATAATTTTATTAATAGCTGTTGGTATAGTTTTAATACTTGGTATTGGAACTTTATTTAAAGGTGGCGAAACAAGTAAAAAATATTCTAACAAGTTGATGCAACTGAGGGTCTTGTTACAATTTATTGCGATTATTGTCTTAGTAACTTTTGCTTATTTTTTTAAAAATTAAATATAAAAACTCAACCAATCAATAAATCTTTTATCTTCAAAATTAATTGAGCCAATAATTCTCGCAAATTCCTCTCCTTCTTTGTTAAAAATAATCGATGTTGGAATTCCTCTCAATGAGAATTTTTTTGCTAAAGTAGATGGAGAGTCAAAATATATTTCTAAATTTTTAATATTAAGGTCTTTAAAAAATGATTCTGATTTGTCAAGACTATCCTTTCCTACATTAATTGGAAAAATTTTGAGGTTATCTAATTTGCTATTATTTAACAAAATATCTAAGGAAGGCATTTCTTCTTTACAAGGCGCACACCAAGTTGCCCAAAAATTTAATATAATCAAATTACCCTTATAATTATAAAGGTTCAGTTTCTGATTTTTAGCATCTAAAAACGTTAAACTGTCATATTTTTTATGTTCTTTATTTATAATAAGGTTTTTTATATCTGGAACTTCACTTGCAAAAGAATTAGATAACAAAAGAAGAAAAATTATTAAAAATCTCATGGTAAATAGGTATAAATAATTATCATGGTAAAAAATAAAAACAATAAGGCAATTTGGAATACACGAATAAAAGGTAATTCCTCAACTCTTTTTCAGAGAATCGGAAGTTCGATAGATATCGATAAACGACTTTATAAAGAAGATATTCTTGCATCCATTGCGCATGTAGAAATGCTTTTTAAACAAAAAATAATTTCATTTAAAATTAAAAATAAAATTGTTTATGGATTAGGTAAAATTGAAAAAGAAATTTCAAAAAACAAATTTCAATTTAATAGAAAGTATGAAGATATACATATGAATATAGAAAAAAGATTGTTAGAAATAATTGGAGAAGAAGGAGGCTATATTCACACAGCTAGATCAAGAAATGATCAAGTTTTGACTGATTTTAAAATCTGGATACGATCAGCGTCAAAAGAGATTAATAATAATTTAGATAAATTAATTAAAACAACTTTAAAAATAGCTGAAAAAAATATTAAAACTATTATGCCAGGTTTTACGCATCTAAAAAATGCTCAAGCAGTATCTTTTGGTCATTATCTAATGGCTTATGTTGAAATGTTTTTCAGAGACAAGAACAGATTTTTAAATAATATGGATAGTTTAAATGAGAACCCTCTTGGAGTATCTGCTCTTACTGGTACATCGTTTAATATCGATCGAGAATATACTTCCAAAAAATTAGGTTTTAAAAATCCTACCAAAAATTCAATAGATACAGTTTCAGATAGAGATTTTGTTTTAGATTTTTTATATAATTGTTCAGTCTGCTCAATGCATATATCTAGAATTGCTGAAGAATTAATTATATGGAATTCCGATGGTTATAGGTTAATTAAATTATCTGATAAGATTGTAACTGGCTCATCAATTATGCCACAAAAAAAAAATCCTGATCTTCTTGAGTACCTAAGAGGAAAATCTGGATCAGTGTATGGTAATTTATTTTCAATGCTCACTATTTTGAAAGGTCTACCTCTATCTTATTTTAAAGATCTTCAAGATGATAAAGAAATTGTCTTTAAGACTAATGATATTTTAATTAACTCACTTAAAATATTAAATGAAGTCTTAATCAATTTTCAACCAGATCAAAAAAGAATGTTTAAACTAGCAAAATCTGGATTTATCACAGCAACTGATTTAGCAGATTATTTAGTAAGAAATCATTCAATGTCATTTAGAGATGCTTATCAAAAAACTGCAGCAATAGTAAATTATGCAGAAAAAAACAAGAAAGATCTTGAGGATTTAACTATTCAAGAACTTAAAAAAGTTGAACCTAAATTAACAAATGAAGTTTTAAAAGTATTTAATCTTAATAATTCTGTAAATTCCAAAAAATCATATGGAGGAACAGCTTTTGATAATATAAAAAAAATGATAAGAAAATACAATAAACTTATATGATCAAAAAAATTTATTTATTTTTTTTTATAACTTTGTTTATCATTTCATGTGGCAAGAAAGGTGATCCAGTATATAAAGAAAAAAGCTCAAAAACATTAGGCACCCAACTTGTAACGATCTTATGAAAAATTCATCAAGGGAATTTAGAATTGATGGCCACAAAGTTAAAACTTTAGCACAAAAGTACTCAACCCCTATTTATTGTTATTCTCTAAAAAAAATTAAAACAAAATTAAATAATTTTAAAAAAAATTTTAAAAAAATAAATCCCCTTATATGTTTTTCAGTAAAATCAAATTCAAATAAATTTTTATTAAAAGAAATTGGAAAATTGGGTTTAGGTGCTGATGTTGTTTCAATTGGTGAATTAGTAAGAGCTTTAAATTCAGGAATAAAACCAAATCAGATTGTTTTTTCAGGTGTTGGAAAAACTGTAAATGAAATTGACTATGCTATTAGAAAAAAAATTTTGCTTATAAATGCTGAATCAAAAAGCGAAATTTTAGAAATTGAAAAAATAGCAAAATACCAAAAAAAAATTGTAAATATTGGTATTAGATTAAACCCTAATATCGATGCAGAAACTTTAAATCAAATTTCAACTGGAAAAAAAGAAAATAAATTTGGAGTCTTGGAAAAAACTTTTATAAATTTAGTAAATTATTCAAAAAAATCAAAAAATTTAAATTTAAGATGCTTAAGTGTCCACATAGGAAGTCAAATACTTAATGTGAAACCTTATCAAAAAATGCTTAATGTTTTAGAAAAAATAATAAAAAAAACTAATTATCATTTTGAATATATCGATTTAGGTGGTGGAATGGGAATAGATTATAAAAATAATAATAAAGAATTAGATTTAAAAAAATATTCTTTTTTAATTAAAAAATTTCAAATCAAAAACACTTCAAAAATTATTTTTGAACCTGGAAGATCAATAATCGGAAATAGTGGTTTTTTAATTTCAAAAATTATTTATATTAAGGAAGGACATAAAAAAGATTTCATTATTTTAGATGCAGCTATGAACGACTTTATGAGACCTGCTTTATATAAAGCTACTCATCGAATAATTCCTGCTCAAAAAAAAAATAATAAAACTAGAAAGATTTATGAGTTTGTCGGACCTATCTGTGAAAGCACAGATAAATTTTTAACAACTAAAAATTTTCAAAAACTTAACGAAAAAGATCTAATTATTATTTGTGATGTTGGCGCATATGGAATGTCATTAAGCTCAAATTATAATCTTAGACCTAAAGTAATGGAGCTTCTTATTAAAAACTCAGAAGTTAAAATTATAAGTAAAAGACAAACTCTCAATGACTTGATTTAACTTGTAATAAAATGATTAAAAATTTTTTATTTTCATTGTTTTTTTTTACGGGAATTATATTAATTTCATTTATTTTTCTTCCAGCTCTTTTATTGCCTCGTGAAGTTACTTTATTTGGTGGAAAAATAATGGGTTATTGGTCAAGTTTATGTTTAAAAATATTTCTTTCTACTAATATAATAATTAAAGGAGAGGAAAATATTATTAAAGATAAAAAATATTTTATTGCGTCTTCTCATCAATCAATGTTTGAGACTTTTTTTCTTCAAACATTATTTAATTCACCGGTTTTTATTTTAAAAAAAGAACTTCTATTAATTCCTATATTTGGCTGGTATCTTAAAAAAATCGGATCTATATCAATAAATAGAAATAAAATAACAAAAGAAAATTTAACTTTTTTTGATGATATTAAAAAAATCATAAATAATTCAAATAGACCTCTTATTATTTTTCCCCAAGCCACAAGAGTTTTACCAGCAGAAAGACCTCCTTTTAAAAAAGGTGCAGGAAGGATTTATGAAGAATTAAAGATTCATTGCCAACCAGTTGCTATAAATTCTGGATATGTTTGGCCCAAAACTGGAAAAAAAAAATCAAATAGACAGATTACAATTTCTATACTTAAACCCATAAATCCTGGTTTAACAAAGGAAGATTTTGTCTCAACTCTTGAAAATAATATTTACTCAGAATTAGATTCTTTAAACTAGCCTTTCATTGGCATTACAACAAATATACTATCAAAATCTCCTGGGTCTTTAATTAAAACTGGAGAGCCAGTATCATTGAAATACAATTCGACCATTTCTCCATCAATTTGTGAAGCAACATCAATTAAATATCTAGAATTAAAACTTATTTCCAAGTCACTATCAAATTTTACAGATAACGTTTCTTTACCATCGCCACTATTTGTATTATTTACAGATAAGTTTAAAGTATCTTTTGTTAGATCAAATTTTACTCCATCTTTTTTATCTAAAGATACAGAAGCAACTCTGTCTACTGAGTTTAAAAAAGATTTTAAGCTTATTTCTAACTTCTTTTGATTATTTTTAGGAATTACTTGAATATAATTTGGAAATTTTCCATCAATTAATTTTGAAATTAAAATACTTTCATTTAACTCAAATTTAATTTTTGATTTAATATTAGAGATTTTAACTTCTCCATCATAGTTATCTAATAAAGAACATAATTGGAAAATAGTTTTTTTTGGTAAAATAATAGGTTCAAAATCAATTTTGTTATCTAATCTTATTTTTGAAATAGACATTCGGTGACTATCAGTAGCAACAGCTGTCAAATAAATTTTATCCTCAACTTCATTTTGATGAAGATAAATTCCACTTAAATAATGTCTAGTTTCATCATTTGAAATTGAAAATTTACATTTATTCAATAGCTTCAAGAGGTCCTTCGATTTAATCCGAAATTCACTCTTAGTAAAATTTTCATCTGTTAAAGGAAATTCACTAGCACTGAGACAATTTAAATTAAAATAAGATTTTTCAGACTCTAAATGTAATTTATTTGAGTCATTTAAATTAACATTTATTTTCTGTCCAGAGGTAAATTTTCTTATTATATCATACATCAATGAAGAAATAGTTGTAATTTTTCCTTCTTCAAAAACTTCAACATTATTTATTTGGTGAATAAAGATTAAATCTAAATCTGTAGCTGTAATTGTAAGTTTAGATTTTTGAACATCTAACAATACATTTGATAAAATAGGAAGTGTGCTCCTCTTTTCAATTACTCCTTGGCAATAATTTAATGCTTGTTGTAGATCTTGCTGATTTACACTAAATTTCATTTTCTTTGTTATTATAAAGTATTTGATTTTTTAATTTATTTATATTCTCAACCATTTCAGGATTTTTTTCTTTTAATTTTTCAATAGTTTTAACTGAATGTATTATTGTTGTATGATCCCTATTTGAAAATTCACGACCAATCTCAGGTAATGATTTTGAAGTTAGCAATTTTGATAAATAAATTGCTGTTTGACGAGGTCTAACTAAATATCTTGATCTTCGTGCTGACAACATTTCATTTTTACTTATTTTAAAAAACTTACAAACTAAAGTCTGAATTAGATCAATTGAAACTTTGTTTTCGTTTAAATTTAACAGATCTTTTAAAACAACTTTTGTTTCAGCTAAATTAGGTACTTTATTATAAATTCTTGAAAATGAGATTACTCTATTAACTGCACCTACTAACTCTCTAATGCTACCAGTAATTTCTTTTCCTATAAAATTTTCTATTTCTTCTGAAATTTTAATTTGCTCAGGAGATAAATTTTTCAACTCTTCGACTTTCCTTTCGACAATTTTTTTTCTTAATTCATTATCAGGTTTTTGAATATCAACAACTAATCCCCCAGAAAATCTTGATTTAATTCTTTCCTGAATTCTAGATAACTTGCTTGGAGCTCTATCTGCCGATACAATTATTTGAGATCCTTTATCAAGCAAAGCATTAAAAGTATGAAAAAATTCTTCTTGCATTGCTTCTTTGCCGTTCATAAATTGAATATCATCTATCAACAATATATCTGTGTTTCTAAAATATTCTTTAAATTTCACCATATCATTTGCTTTAATTGATTTAACGAACTGATACATAAATCGCTCAGCTGAAATAAACATTACTTTGTTATTTTTCTTAAGTTCAAGGCCAATTGAATTTAATAAATGTGTTTTGCCCATACCCACTCCGCCATATATGTATAAGGGATTGTAGTGAGAGATATTTTCTGAAACTTTTAAGGAGGCTTCAAAAGCAAGTTTATTACTTGAACCAGTAATAAAATTATCAAATCTTTTATTTGGGTCTATGCGGTTATACTGAAGATATGAGTCTTTAATAAATGATACATTTTCTTTATTTTCTAAATACTCTAAATTATCTACTTTAATTTGAGTAGAATTTTTATTTAAGTTTTGTTCTTCTATTTTGAATTCAATTCTAATTATATCTCTTTTAAAACTTCTTACTACATGTAAAATCTGATCAAGATATCTTGATACAATCCAATCACGAATAAATCTTGTTGGAACTGATAAAAGAATATAATTATTGAATTCCTCTACAAAAATAATTTTTTTAAGCCAACTTTCATAAATATCCTTACCCAACTTGTTTTTCATCTCAACTTGAATTATTTCCCAGTTAAAGACCTCAGTTTTTAAATTGCTCAATTTATTATTATTTAGTTTATTATTCATAAAAGTAGGGAGAACTTCAGTTAGAACCAATACAAGATTATTGCAACAAATAATTTCTAATTCTTAAAAAAAAATAAAATCTATGATTGTGCAATCAGTTGTCGAATAAAAAAATATAAAAAAAAATTATAATTAAATTCTGTAAATAAAATTTTTAATTGAATAATTTAGAATAGATTATTTACTAAATCTAAATATTGTAGTGAAAATAAATTTTATTATAGATTTTGTAGTTCCTGAGGTTGAATTAAAAGAACAACCTTTAGTATATTTATAGTGAAGCTATTTTTTTTGTTATTCTCGAGATGTTTCTTGAAGCATTTTGTTTTTTTATAATTCCAGTCTTAGCCACTTTCATTAGTTCTGAATTCAACTTAGGTAAGAATTTAAGAGCTTCGGTTTTCTTATTACTCGTAATTAAGCTATTCATTCTTTTCAAAGCATTTCTATATCTACTTTTTCTTGCTCTATTTACTGTTGTTTGTTTAGAAATTCTTCTAATTCTTTTAATTGCTGATTTTGTGTTTGCCATTTTGCCAGGGGTATAGCTTGAGTTTTAATATCGGTCAATCAAATAATTAATTATTTTTGACAAAAATTACAAAGAAAAGTAGATCTATTTGAAATATTTTTTTTTTTAATAATTCCTTTACAACTTGATCTCTTGCACTTAAGACCTGCTCGCTGATATACTTTGAAGTTATTTTGATATTCTCCTTTTGATCCAGAAATATTTCTAAAATCTTTTATACTTGATCCACCTTTATGTATCGCTTTAGAAAGAATTTTTTTTGAATTAATTAAAATTTTTTTTAATTCTTTTTTGGTTAAATTTTTTCCTTTTTTATCAGGATTAATTTTACTTAAATGCAAAATTTCACTTGCATATATATTTCCAATGCCAGAGACAAATTTTTGATCTAATAAAAAATTTTTAATATTCTTTTCTTTATTTTTCAAAAATGAATAAAGATATTCAAAATTAAATTTAGTGCTGAATGGTTCTGGGCCAAATTTATTAATTTTAATTTTTAGTAATTTGGAATTTTTGATTATTTCAAAATACCCAAATCGTCTAGGATCATTATAAACAAATTTAAGATCATCAAAAAAAATTTCTATATGATTGTGTTTTTTTGGTAATGTTGGAGAGTGGTAAAAACTAGTATTTGTAATCAAATTTTTATTCTTTTTATATACTAAATGAATAGTTCCAGACATACCAAGATGAATAAGACATACATGGTTATTTGATAAAAATATAATTAGATATTTTGAAAATCTATCAACCTTGATTACTCTTTTATTTTCTAGAACACTGGTAAAATTTAAAGGTACTTTAAACCTTAGATTTCTATTTTTAACTATTACTTTTTTAATGATTTTACCATTTATTTTTTTGTTTAATGATTGTCTTACTATTTCTACTTCTGGTAATTCTGGCATTTGATATTATATTGAACGTATATATTTTTTTATGCAACAATATCTTCAAAATAAAAAAGGACTTGTTCAAGAAGTATTTAATAAAGTCTATAATAAATATGACTTAATGAATGATGTAATGTCATTAGGTGTTCACAGGACATGGAAAAAAAATCTAATATATATGATGAACCCCTCTACAAATCAAAGTTTAATTGATGTTGCTTGTGGGACTGGTGATATAGCAAAATTGTTTTTAAAATCTGTTAATTATAGTTCACATATAACTTGTGTAGACCCAAATAAGGGCATGATAGCAAAAGGTAAAGAAAAATTAAAACAATATAAAAATCTAAATTGGGTAATTTCTTCTGCAGAAAATTTACCGATTGATAATGATAAATTTGATTTTTATACCATCAGTTTCGGTCTAAGAAATACCAAAAATATAAATAAAGTTTTACGAGAAGCTTTCAGAGTTTTAAAACCTGGTGGTCGATTTTTATGTCTTGAGTTTTCAAAAATACATAATTCAAACTTAGATTTTATTTACAAAACTTACTCAAAAATTATACCTAATATTGGAAAAATTATTGTAGGTGAAAAAGAACCATACGAATATTTAATTCAAAGTATTGAAAATTTTGTTAACCAAGATGAATTAATCGATCTTATGAAACAAAGTAATTTTGAAAAATGCAATTACAGAAATCTATCTGGAGGCATTGTTTCAATTCATAGTGGATGGAAAGTTTAATGATTTCTAAATTAGTAACATTATTTAAACTTGGAAGAAAAGTTGCTAAATCAGATATACTTGAAATTACTTCAAAGTTTCAAGAGCCTCCTTTGGCAATAAAAATATTATTCAAAATTTTATCATTCTCATTTTCAAAAAGAGAGCAAAAAGAAATAAACCAAGATATAGGTGAAAGACTATCAAATTCTCTGGAGTCGATGGGAACAACTTTTATCAAACTTGGTCAATTTTTAGCAACAAGACCAGATATTATTGGAGAAGAGTTGTCTAAAAAACTTGAAAATTTACAAGATAGATTACCTCCATTCCCAATACTTGAAGCAAAAGAAATAATCAAAAATGATTTAGGGGAAGAAACTTATAATACAATAATTAATTTAAGTGATCCTGTTGCAGCAGCTTCTATAGCCCAAGTTCACAAAGCACAAATAAATGATAATGGCACGATAAAAGATGTTGCTATTAAAATTCTTAGACCAAATATTAAAAAATTTTTTAATGAAGAAATAGATGCAATAATGTTATTTGTTTTTATAATTGAGTCATTCATCAAAAAAACGAAGAGATTAAAACTAGTTGAGGTAGTTTTTCTTTTAAAAGAAATTACAAATCTTGAAATGGATCTGCGATTTGAGGCAGCTGCTGCTAATGAATATTCTGAAAATACCAAAAATGACGCTGGTTTTAGAGTTCCTCATATATATTGGAATTTTACTAGCGAAAATGTAATGACTCTTGATTGGGTTGATGGAATTTCAATAAGAGAAACTGAAGAGTTAAAAAAGAAAAATTTCAATACTGAAAAAATTGCTGAAGATATTATTCAAAACTTTCTAAGACACGCTGTAAGAGATGGTTTTTTTCATGCAGATATGCATCAAGGAAACATATTTATAGATAATAATGGACATATTGTTCCAATTGATTTTGGAATAATGGGGAGACTAGATAAAATGAGTAAACGATTTCTAGCTGAAATATTGTTTGGTTTTATTCAAAGGGATTATCGTAAAGTTGCAGAAGTACATTTAATTGCAGGTCTTGTCCCCAAGGAGGTTCCTATTGATGATCTTGCTCAAGCTTTACGATCTATTGGAGAGCCAATATTTGGTCAAGCAGTAAAGGATATTTCTGGAGGAAAATTATTAAAACAATTATTCGATGTTACAGAAAAATTTAATATGCAAACACAACCTCAGCTTCTTATGTTACAAAAAACAATGGTTGTGGTCGAAGGTGTTGCAAGAAAACTAAATCCAAATACTAATATTTGGACTACTTCAAAACCTGTCCTTGAAAATTGGTTAAAAGAAACAAAAGACCCAATAACTACGATAAACGAGACAATACAGACTACATCTGAAGTAATAAAAAGACTGCCTGAATTTCCCGAAATAATGGATAAAGCAAATCAAGCACTTACATATTTGGCCAGTGGTCAAATTCCACAAAACTCAAATTCTTATACAGCTTTAAATACAAAAAAAATGGAAATGAATTCTTTTAGAAACCAATCTATTATTGGTTTATTAGTCCTTGTAATTTTTGGTCTATTGGTATTTTAATTCACACGATGAATAATTTGAACAATAAAAAAATTTTGCTAATAATTTGTGGTGGGATAGCTGCCTATAAAAGCCTTGAAATAATAAGGATTCTAAAAAAAAATGGCGTAAATATAAAAACAATTCTTACCAAAAATGGTGCAGAATTTGTGACTCCTCTTTCAATTTCATCGTTATCTCAATCAAAAGTTTATCAAGATCTTTTCAGCGTAGAAAATGAGTCAGAAATGGATCATATCAGCCTTTCAAGATGGGCAGACCTAATCCTAATTGCACCTGCTACAGCTAATACAATTTCAAAACTTGCAAATGGAAATTCTGATGACTTAGCATCTACAGTTGCTCTTGCATCAAACAAAAAAATTTTTGTTGCTCCTGCGATGAATGTGAGAATGTGGGATCATCAATCTACTAAACAAAATATAGCTAAATTAAAAACATATAATTATAAATTAATCGGTCCTGAAATTGGAGATATGGCTTGTGGTGAATATGGTGAAGGAAAAATGTCAGAGCCAATAGAAATAATCAGTGAAATAGAAAACTATTTTGAAAATTTAAAAAAAAATAATAAATTAAAAGCAATAGTAACCGCAGGACCTACTAATGAGTATATTGATCCAGTAAGATTTATTACTAATAAATCAAGTGGTAAACAAGGATATGAAATTGCAAAATCATTATTAAATAAAGGTTTTGATACAACCTTAATCTCTGGACCAACAAATTTAGAAATAAGTGAGGATATTAATTTAATTAAGGTTGAAACTGCTGAAGAAATGTTTCAAGCAACACTTAATAATTTACCTGCTGATGTTGCAATATTTTCTGCAGCAGTTGGTGATTATAAAGTAAAAAATGCTTCTAAAGAAAAAATAAAAAAAAAAGATAATCTTAATTTACAATTAGAAAAAAATGTAGATATTCTAAATTATATTTCTAATCATAATTCTTTGAGACCTAAGCTTGTAATTGGATTCGCTGCAGAAACTAATAATTTGGAAAAATATGCTCGTGAAAAATTAAATGAAAAAAATTGTGATTGGATAATTGCAAATGATGTATCAAATAAAAAAATTGGATTTGATTCAGATTTTAATGAAGTATCAATTTTTTATAAAAAACAAAATTCTGAAAATCTAAAATATAAGCATAAATCTGAAATTTCAGATGAAGTCGTAGAAAAAATTATTAATCATTTAAATTAATGATTAAAGTTTTAATCAAAAAATTAAATCCCAGTGTTCAATTACCCACATATAAAACTAATGGTGCATCCGGCATGGATTTAATGGCTTTTATAGATAAACCGATTAATTTAGAACCAGGCAAATCTTGTCTTGTTCCAACTGGCTTATCAGTTGCTTTCCCTGAAAAATATGAAATTCAAATTAGACCAAGGTCCGGATTAGCTGCAAAAAATAATATTAGTGTTTTAAATACACCTGGAACTATTGACAGTGATTATAGAGGAGAGATTAAAATTATTTTATTTAATCACGGTAGTAAAAATTTTGTAATTAATAACAAAGATAGAATTGCTCAAATGGTATTTACTCCAATTATTAAAATGGAACTAAAAGAAACAAATGAACTTCCAGATTCTATGAGAGGTGAGGGAGGTTTTGGATCAACTGGTAAATGAAAAACAATTTAAGTAAATCACAAATAGAAAGATTTTCAAGACAATTAGTTTTAAAAAATATAGGTGCTAAAGGACAAAAAAAAATTTTATCCTCTAAGGTTTTGATAGTTGGTGTTGGTGGTTTAGGATGTCCTGCTGCAGAAAATCTTGTTAGAGCTGGTATTGGAACCATTGGGTTAATAGATAATGATATTATTAATCTCTCAAATATTCATAGGCAGAGTTTATTTAATTCTAAAGATATTAATAAATCAAAAGTAAATGTTGCAGCAAAAAAACTAAAAGAAATTAACCCACTTACAAAAATTAAAATTTACAAATCAAGACTAAACCAAAAAAATATAGAAAATATAATTAAAAATTATGAAATTATTATTGATGGTTCTGATAATTTCAAAACCAAATTTTTAATTAATGATTATTGCTTTAAATTAAAAAAAAAATTAGTCACAGGTGCCATAAGTAAATTTGATGGGCATATATTTACATTTGATTTTAAAGATAAAAAAACATCATCTTTAAGGGGCTTTTATCAAGAAAAAGAAATTTCTGACGATATCCTAAATTGTGAATTTGAGGGAGTACTTGGAACAACCGCTTCAATAGTAGGTGCTACCCAAGCAAGTGAGGCATTAAAAATGATAATGGAAATTGGTCAAAACTTAAAAAATAAAATATTAATTATCGATCTATTAAATCTTAATTTTAGAAAAGTTAAATTTAAATAAGATAAGATTAAATTTAGTAATGAAAAAAATTTTCTTTTTAACATTAATTTGCTTTTTTTTCCCACTTCTTGTTTTTTCAGAAGAAACTTTTTTTTCATTAAAAAAAAATAAAGTAAACGTGAGGTATGGTCCAAGCTTTGATTCACCAATAAAATATGTATATAAAAAAATTAACTTACCAATAAAACAAATTGATAAGAAAGAAAATTGGAGAAGAATAATTGATTTTAAAAATAATAGTGGATGGATTCACTGGTCACAACTTAAAAAGGTAAATTCAATAATTCCTCTCGAGGATAAAATATTATTTAAAAAACCATCATACTTTTCAAAGCCTTTGGCAATAGTTAAAAAAGGAAGAATTTTAGTTTTACAAAAATGTGATGGAATATGGTGTAAAGTAAAATCTGAGAATTTTAAAGGTTGGATAAAAAATAATAATATCTGGGGATCTGTTAATTAAAATAAATATTTATTTTTTAGACCTACTTGCCCACCATTTATCTAAAATAAAATACCAAATAGAATTTGCTATTGGTTCTACTATAGCGTCTGTTAATGCTATAACGAAAGATACATCTGCAACTAACATTAAAACTGTAATCGCAATTACAAAATGTCCAATTGTATAAATTAAAGTCCGTAATAATGAACCTTTATTATTTTGATAAATATTTTGGGCTGCTTGAAATATACCGTTTGTAATTTCCATTAAACTTTGAAAGGGCTTTCAAGGATACAAGCAACTAAATGAACCCTTGCTTGCTCACCACCATTAAAAAAGTTGTGATATTTTGTGTTGTTCGTTATCCATACTTTACCATCAGCTGGAAGATGCTTTGCAACATTTTCTATCACCATTGAACAACCTTTATTTGTAATAATTGGCACATGAAGTCTGCATTCGGGATCCTTATGCCAACTCAATGTTGATCTAGGTTCTTTCAATAATAGCCTCATTCTTCCCAATTTAAATTTTTTACTTAATATTTCGTACACTTCTTTGAAATACGTTTTTTCAAACTCAGGAATTAATTGAGTATATTTTGACTCATCTATATCTATATCTCTTGAAACTTCTTTCCCGCTATCATCTGCAATAGTCCAATATCTGCCCCTAATACTATTTCCTTTAATAGAGTTTTCATCATTTGGTATTTGATTAATTGGTATAGCTCCGAAGTGGGTAACACCTGGAGAGTTAAATTTTTTATTTTTTAAAATTTTACTCAAATCATTTTTTAATTTTGTGATATCAAAACTAAGATTAGGGACTTCATAAAAGTCCTCGAAACTTACTATTGTCATATATATTTTTTTTAATTGATTAATTTAGTTTTAAATCAAATCTGTCCGCATTCATAACTTTAGCCCATGCCGCAACAAAGTCTTTAACGAATTTATCTTGTGAATCTTTACATGCATAAACTTCTGCTAAAGCTCTTAATTGTGAGTTTGAGCCAAAAATCAAATCGACACGTGTACCTTTCCATTTAGTCTTTTTTGTTTTTCTATCGCTGCCAACAAATTGCTGCTCAGATTTATCAGTTTCCTTCCACGTCGTATTCATATCTAATAAATTTATAAAGTAATCGTTTGTTAGCGTCCCAGGTTTTTTTGTAAAAACACCTAATTCTGAATTATCAAAGTTAGTATCTAAAACACGCATTCCACCTATCAAAACAGTCATTTCAGGAGCTGTGAGACCCATTAATTGGGCTTTATCAACTAATTTCTCTTCTGCAGATACATTTGATGTATTTCCATTTAAATAATTTCTAAATCCATCAGCTTCTGGCTCTAACAATCCAAACGAGTGGACATCAGTTTGATCTTGTCTGGCATCTCCTCTTCCAGCTGAAAAAGGAACATTGATTTTGTGGCCTGCTTTTTTGGCAGCCATTTCAATACCAACACTCCCTGCTAAAACTATAAGATCTGCCATAGATACGCTTTTTGTTTTGCTATCAAATTTATTCTTAATTTTCTTTAGAGTAGAAA
>QCJE01000014.1 GCA_003216235.1 Pelagibacteraceae bacterium AG-404-P07 | reverse complement strand
AAATAATTTTTATCATTTAACTAATTTAGAAACTTTTAAAAAACTACAAGATTTTTAGCTCTTTCCCTGTCAAGGTATTCACATTTTATTATTTTTAAATTTGTACTCAGTTCAATTATTAGCGGATTGCCCGTTGGTATTTCTAGACTAGAGATTTGATTATTATCAAGATTAAATAATTTTTTGCATAATGCTCTAATAGAATTACCATGTGCAGAAATTAGAACATTTTTGTCCCTGAGTTTATTTTTTATTTCTTCCTCAAAATATTTGGTGACTCTTTCGTAAGTATCTTTTAAAGACTCTGTGTCTGGAATAACTTCTTTCGGTATATCTTTATATATGTCTATATTTATAGGATGGTATGGGCTTTTTCTGTCAAGAGCTTCTGGCTTGATATCCCAAGATCTTCGAAATTCATAAATTTTGTCTTCTCCAATTTTTTTACTCATTTCAACTTTATTTAAACCTGTAAGAGCTCCATAATGTCTCTCATTTAGTTGCCAGGCTCTGGTAAAAATTTTTTTATCGTCTAGTATAGTTTGAATTATATTGAGTGTATTATTAGCTCGTAGTTGAAAAGAGGAATAATAGTAATCAATGTCGATTTTTTTTTCTTTTATTAATAAACCAGCCTTTTCAGCTTCAGCCTCTCCTTTTTGAGTAAGTCCAATATCTACCCAACCAGTAAATCGTTTCTCTAGATTCCAAACACTTTGTCCATGTCTTACTAATATTAAAAAACTCATATTGTTATTTTTAAAATATATTTATAAATAAAACTATATAATTAAATGATAAAATTTTTTTCAAATAATAGAATTATTTTTTATTTTATTAATTGTTCACTAATTTTTTTATACCTTTACCCTGGAAGTCTACTGGGACAGGTAATTTATGGTAGTAAAAACATACAACCTCAAATAACACCTAATTTTATCATTTCATCGAATCATTTTTATGTATTCGTTTTAGTATCAATGATTGGTTTTTTAACTTTTCTAAAACTTAAGCAAATTAAATTTCTTATCATATATTTAATATTACTATCTATAATACTTGAGTGTTTACATCTATTAATACCTAGTAGAACCTTTCAATGGTCAGATCTTTTTGGAAATTTAATAGGGGTGATAGTTGTAATTTTTATCAGGATTCTTATAAATAAATATGGAGTTTTCAAAAAATAAATTAATTATATTAATTTTTTTTTTATTAATCGGATGTTCGTCAATACCTACTAATACATCAAATAGCTGCAATATATTTGATGAGAGATATCTTTGGTATAAACATGTAAAAAAAGCTGAACAGAAATGGGGTACCCCTATCTACATTCAATTAGCTATTATAAAGATGGAGTCAAATTTTGATTGGTTAGCCAAACCATCAAGGCAAAAAATTTTTAAAGTAATTCCTTTTAAAAGACCATCAAGTTCATTTGGATATTCACAGGCAGTTAAGGGTACTTGGGAGCAATATAAAAAAGAGACTGGAAATAAATTAGCTACAAGAGCAAGATTTAAAGATAGTGTTGATTTTATTGGTTGGTACACCAATAAAACAGAGAGTATTTTAAATATTTCTAAAAAAGATGCATTTAAGCAATACCTTGCTTATCATGAGGGTTGGGGCAATTATAAATATTACAAAAAAAATAAAAAAGTAATTGGTTTAGCAAAGAAGGTAGAAAAACAGTCTTATATTTATAAAAAACAATTATTAGATTGTTCAAATTCACTAAATAAAAACAAATATATTATTTTTTAGTTAATTCTTTTTTTAATTCTAAATCAACGACATCTATTCTTTTGGTATTTTTTGCTAGAGTTAAGTACATTGAAGGAGTAACATAAAGAGTAAAAAATGTTGAAATAATCATACCTCCTAAAATGGTAGATCCAACAGCTAATCTCGACCCTTCACCAGCTCCAGGACCAATATTTCCTATAACTAATGGAAGCATTGCGATCATTGTACTAAGTGAAGTCATAATTATAGGCCTGAACCTAACTGCACATGCTTCTTGCACTGCTAATTCTATATTCTTACCAGTAGTTCTTATTTGATTAGCATAATCAACTATTAAGATACTATTTTTCGTTGAAATACCTATTAGTATAATCAAGGCAATTTGAGAAAAAATATTTACTGAGCTATTGAGGAAAAGTATAAATACTAAACCTCCAAAAATTGCTAACGGCACCGTTAGAATTATAATAAAAGGATGAATAAATGAATTAAATGTAGCAGCCATAACTAAATATGCAGTAAGTAAGGCTAGGGCAAATATAATGAATAACTCGTTGCTAGTTTCTTTAATTTCTTCAGATTTACCTTTCCAAGTAATTTGATTTTCTGGAGCAAAATTAGCCATTACTTTTTCAAAATATTTTATTGCTTCAGTCAAAGTATATCCTTCATTAATATTTGCTGATATTGTTACAGCTGGTTGTCTGTTATATCTTGCAAGTTCTTTTGCTGAACCTTCTTCTTCAAAACTTACTAGATTTGCCAAAGAAATTAGTTTTCCATTCGTTTCTGAGCGAACAAATATTTTTGAAACTCCTTCTTTGTTTCTCCTGTCAGATAAATATTGTTGAACAATTATAGGATACTCTTTACCTAATTTGTTAAAAGTTGTAATTTTTTTCCCACCATAAAGAGTTTCAAGTGTTTCACCAATTGATCTAGTAGAAACACCTAAATCTTTAGCTTTATTTTTATTAATTATTAATTTTACCTCTGGTTTATTTCGATTGTAATCAGACTCAATTCTTGAAAGGTTTTTATTAAATCTTAGTTCACGAATTACTTTTTTTTGTATCTCTTCAAGCTCCTCATAAGAACTTCCATAGATAACCATTTGTACAGGTTTGTTGTAATTAGATACTCTTATTGATTGCGGAGATATAGGAAAGGCAACTGCTTGAGGTAAAGTTACTATTTTTCCTATTGCTTCTCTCAAAACAACTTGTTGTCCCTTTTTTCGATTTTTCCAGTCATCTAATAAAGCAATTATTATAAAACTATTGTATGAATTAGCTGAATTTCCAAAACCAGGAACTCTCATTATAAATCTTGAATATGGACTATCCTCAGCTTGAAGAAGTGGAATAAGTCTGGCTTCCACTTTCTGAGCTTGTTCTTGGGTATATTCGAAAGAAGTTCCCTCATCTGTGAATCCAATAATTAAATAAGCACCTCGGTCTTCCATAGGAAGCAATTCTTTTTTTGAAAAATTAAATAATAATATCGATGCTATTATTATAAAAATAATAAAGGTAGTCATAGTTTTAGTTTTATGAATTAAGACATCTAAAGTTTCTCTATAAAAATTGGCAAAGCTTAAGAAAATTTTTTCAAACTTTTGTATTAAAATTTTTTTTGATGTTTTTTTATATAAAAATTTACTAGCAAGCATTGGGGACAATGTTAATGCTACAAAAGAAGATACAACTATTGAAAAAGATAAGGCTATTGCTGTTTCTTTAAACAAAGTTCCAGAAATTCCTTCGATAAAAATTAATGGTAGAAAAACTGCAACTAAGATTAGTGTGGTAGCTATAATTGCAAAAGAAATTTGTTTGGAGCCTTTGTATGCAGCAACAAGTGGAGTTTCACCATTTTCTATTCTTCTATATATTGCATCGGTCATTATTACTGAGTCATCAGTGATTATTCCAATTGCTAAGATAAAACTTAATAATACAAAAATATTAATTGATAATCCAAAAATATATAATCCTAAAAATGATGCTATTAAACTCACTGGTAGAGCTATAGCTGGCACAATTACAGCTTTTAAATTTCCCAAAAATAAATAAATAATTAATACAACCAAGATAAATGCTATCAACAAAGTTTTATAGACTTCTTCGATAGCTGCTTCTACATAATTTGCTCTATTGAAAGAAACCCTCAGATCTAATTCTTCTGGTAAAGATTTTTTTACTTCTATAATCTTCTTTTTAATATCATTTGAAAGTTCAACAGTTGAAGCCCCGCTTCTTGCATAAATACCAATCCCAACAGTTTTAAGGTTAATTTGATCTTTAGTTTGAGCTTTAAAAAGAGTTTTTTCTGAAACTGGACCAAATTCAATATTAGCAACATCCGATAACAAAATTACTTTATTATCAGTTTTTTTTATTGGAAGTTGTTTAATAGAATTAATATCATTATATGATTTATCCAAATTAAGTGTGAGATCAATATTATCTGCCTCAAGTGTTCCCGCTGGTAGGCTAATATTTTCTCCACGCATTGCATTCTCAACTTCAGTGATTGTCATGTCATTAGCAGCAAGTTTTATTGGATCAATCCAAACTCTTATACTTAACTCTCTTAATCCACCAACCCTTATTCTTCCAACATTTTTTACACTTGAAAACTGATCAACAATAAATCTTTCTGCATAGTCTCCTAGTTCAAGATCGCTCCATGTTGACGAAGATAAAGATAACCACATAGTCGTTGTAAAACCCGCAGCTCTTTTGAGAATCTGTGGAGGATCAGACTCAGATGGAAGATTGTCTACAACTCTAGCAACTCTTTCTCTAATATCATTAGCTGCATTGTCTAAATTAATACTTGTATCAAATTCTACATTGATTGTGCTTCTTCCATTTTCAGATTTAGAATCTATATTTTTAATACCCTCAGCTCCACCTATTACATCTTCTACAACTTGGGTTACCTCTTGATCTACTATTGATGCTGCAGCTGATTTATAGTCAACTTGAACTTGAACTACTGGGGGCTGTATTCCGTTAGGTAATTCTCGCACGGGCAACTTCCAAAAAACAAATAACCCAAAAACAATCAATATAAGTGACATGACCCAAGATACGGTTGGTCTTTTGATGCTTAATTCAGTGATAAACATTTATTTATTAATAGGTTTTATTTTTCCTCGAGGTCTTACTTTTTTTAAACCCTCGGCAACTATTATGTCTCCTTCGCTCAAACCAGAGATTATCTCAATATTTTTATTACCTCTTAGACCAGTTTTTACCTCAGTTTTAATAGCAATGTTCTTTTCATCTATTTTGTAAACATAGGATTTATCGCCTTCAATCATTACGCTTGTGTCTGGTACACTTAAAGAATTTCTTAAATTAAATTTAACACTAACCTCCAAAAGAGATCCAGAAATTAGCTCTAAATCTTTATTTTTAACTTTTATTCTTGATAATAAACTTCTTGTATCTGCATTAATTCTACTAGAAACAAAATCAACCTCTCCTATAAATATTTTATCTTTATAACTGGATAACTTAACCTCAACTGGAAGACCTTTTTTTATTGATGTAGAGTAATTTTCAGGGATTTTAATGTCGGAGTAAATTATAGAATTATCATCAAGAGTAATAATAAAAATATTATTTGATATCAGGATATCTTCTGTTAGTCCGGTATAGCCGAGAGCTCCACTAAATGGTGCTAAAATATTTCCACTTTTCAATTTTATTAAAACCTCACCTTTTTTAATAAAATTTTTTAGTTTTAAATCTTCAAAAAGATCATCCTTTTTTATTTTAAAAGTTTTTGATTTTTTTGAAATAGCTGTACCAAATGTATCAATTTTTTCAGAAAATTCTTTTTCGATTACCTCTGTTACTATTATTCCAGGAGGTGGTCTTTTACTAAACTTTTTTTTAAAGTGATTCCCAACCATTGTTCTACCAATAATTACAATTGCAATGATTAAAAAAAATATAATTATTATTGAAATAGTTTTTGTAGATTTTTTCATACTTAATTTAAATTAAACCGTACTCGGCCCATGAGCCATCATAAATACAAGGAAGATATTTATCATTAATTAAAGAATAAGCTAGTGCCAAAACACACGCAGTAACTCCAGAACCACATGAAAAAACTATGTTTTGTTCATTAATATTTTCTAAACAAGTCTTAAAAAGACTCTCTAGTTCCTTTCGACTCTTAAATGTTTTGTTTTCATTTAAACATTGATTAAATGGAATACAAAATGAATTTTTGATATTACCACTTCTTAACCCTTTTCTTGGCTCTGGAACTTTTCCATCAAATCTGTCTTTGTTTCTTGCATCGATGACTTTAAATTTTTTTTTATTAATATTTTGATTAATTGATTTTTTGTTTTTAACTAAATCTTTTTTCTCAAAACTTTGGTAATTAGATATTCTAATTTTCGTCTCTAAATTAGTTACATCTCGTTTTTCAGCAATCCATTTTTGAAATCCACCATTTAATACATGTACTAATTCAGGATCATGTCCAAAATAAATAAAATTAAACCAGCAGCGGCAAGAACTTATTACATCTGAGTTATCATAAATAACGATTTTATCTTTATTTTTAATTCCCATCTTTGATACTATTTTTTCCCAATTCAAATTTTCAACTAACATGTGTGGTAAATCAGTATCTTTTTTGGAGTTATTATCTAAATCAAAAAAAATCGTATTTGGTATATGGTTCTTTTTATATTCTTCTAAACCATTTCTTTTTGTTTGAGGCATGTGCCATGAGCAATCTATAATTTTAACATTATCAATATTTTTTTGTAACCAATCTGTCTCTACTAATGACATTGTTATCTTTTTTCTAAATATTTTTGATGGTATTCTTCTGCTGGACAATAATTTTTTAATAGTGAAATTCTAGTAACAACTTTACCTGATAATCTTTCATTAATATCTTGGAGTACTTTTTCTGCTGTCTTTTTTTGATTTTCATTTAAATAAAATATTTCGCTTCTATATTGAGTTCCAAAATCTGGTCCTTGAGAGTTTAAAGTTGTTGGATCATGAATTTGAAAAAAAATTTTTAAAATTTTTTCGTATGTTATTATTTTTTCATCAAAATCTAGTTTAACAACTTCAGCATGATTAGTGTTACCTACACAAACTTCTTTGTAGGTTGTGGTTGGACTATTACCCCCACAATAACCAACCTCTGTTTTGATTATGCCATCAATTTTACTGAATTTGATTTCAGGACCCCAAAAACAACCAAGTGCTAAAACTGCTATTTCCATTGATTATAACTTAAATTAATTTACAAATTATTCATATGCTTAGTAAAAATCAATTAGGATTTTTGTACATGTTTTTATCCATTTGCGCCTTTTCTATAATGGATTTAATAGTTAAATGGTCTACAGATTATCCATTAGGGCAAGTTCTATTTTTTAGAGGTTTTTTTGGAATGGCTTTTTACTTTTTTGTAATTCCACGGGAAAGATTACATGATTTTTATTTAACTAAAAGAGCTGGTTTACATTTCTTAAGATGTTTTTCTGGTTTGATAGCTTTAGTTGCTATCTTTATTGCATTACGAAGTTTACCATTAGCTACAGTTACCAGTATTTCTTTTGCAGCTCCAATTTTTACTACAATATTATCAATTTTTTTATTACATGAAAATGTTGGTGTATTTAGATGGTTAGCAGTCTTGATTGGATTTGTTGGTATCTTAGTCATTACTGAACCTGGTATAAGCTCTCTAAATATCTATTATATTTTTCCAATAATTTTTTGTTTGGGACTTTCATATGTGGCAATTGCAATTAGACAACTATCTACAACTGAACCGGTATGGCTTATCTCTTTTTACTTTTCATTATCTATTACTTTATTAAGTTTTTTTACAATTCCACAAGGATGGGTAATGCCAGATATTAGAGATTTTATTTTATTATCAATGGTTGGAATTTTTGGTGGTGTTGCTAATTTATGGTTAAGTCAATCATATAAATATTCAGAAGTTTCACTTGTTACTCCTCTTAAATATTTAACTTTGTTATTTGCGATAGTATTTGGATATTTTATTTGGGATGAAATACCTACAATTAAAACATTATTTGGAGCAGCTTTAGTTATTATTTCTACTATGATTATTTTTAGAAGAGAAATATACAAAAAAAATATTATTACATCTAAAACATTTAATGACTAGAATTCCAAAGTATTGGAATAAAGCAAAAAAATATTTATCTAAAAAAGATAAAGTAATTTCAAAATTAATTAAAAATTATCAAAGTCCTTCCGAAACTATTTTAACATCTAGAAGAGATATTTTTTTTTCATTATGCAAGAGTATAGTTGGACAACAAATTAGTGTTTCAGCAGCCAATTCAGTTTTTAGTAAATTTAAAAAAAAATGTAAAAATAGAATAACTGCAAAAAAAGTATCAAAATTGACTTTTTCTCAACTAAAAAGTTGCGGCTTAAGTCGTCAAAAAGTTTTAGGAATAAAAAGTTTAGCTAGACAAATACTTGACAACTCATTTAAACCAAATTTGATTAGCAAAATGAATGATGAGGAGGCTATAGAATATTTATCTAATTTGAGACAAATAGGTAGATGGTCCGCTGAAATGATATTACTTTTTACCTATAATAGATCCAATATATGGCCAATCCAAGATATTGGTCTTTTAAGAGCAATTTCTAAAAATTATAAAAAAGATTATTTACCATCAAAAAAATTTGTTGATTTTTTAGGAAAAAAATTTTCACCCTATTGTTCTGTAGCTACATGGTATTTGTGGAGAAGTATAGATCCCAAACCTATCCAGTACTAAATCCTTCTATTATCTGCATATGTCTTTTAGTTGTGTTTTTAGCAAGTTCCCAACCTGCCTGATACTCTTTTGATTTATGACAATTTATAGCTTTTTCATAATTAGGAAATTCCCAGATTACTGTTCTTATAAAATTATCTCCATCAAATGTTTCATATTTACCACCTCTTACTAATGGTTTTCCTCCATAACTTTTTATAATTGGAGTAACAGTTTCTGCATATTTTTTTAAATTTTCTTGATTTTCTACTTTTATATATAAACTTATCCAATAGGCCTTAGTCATTATCAATCCATTCTTTATATTTTTCTAAATTATTTACTATATATGATGGCATAAGATCTGATTCAATTCGACTTAATTTATTTTTTGCCTCAAACTTATTTTTTCTTTGATCAACTTTTAAATCGTATATAGGTTTTTTTTCATCAACTATTCTTTTAATTTTTTCAACTCCTAATGGATTTCTGTCATAATCACAATGATGAAGATAAGATTTGAGTTTCTTTTCTATCTCTTTTGGTTTCTTTAAATAAGAAAAATGCCAGCCTCCATTTTTAACAAAATGAATGTCTTTATATTTTCTTTTAGAAAAAAATGTATCAATTCTCCACCAAGGAAATTTCCTTGTTTTAATCTCTCTCAACCATTGAGGGGATCTTAGGTCTTTAAATTTACAAGCTTTGCTACCAAACCAAGTATAATTTTCTAACTTTAGATTAAATTTGTAATATATCATGTGTTGTTCAAAAAAAATAAGTTTATTTTTAATTTCTTTAAAATCAACTTTTTCTAAATTTGGAATTTCATCTAAGTCCGAAATAAGTATCCAATCATCTTGATTTGCGTCATCAAGGCCATTCATAATGTTGTTTCTTTGTAAATTCTCTCTTTTTAATGCATTAAAAATAGATTTTCTATAAACTTCATCTTTATTATCTATAGCTTGAATTTCTTCAATACCCTCAGGTTTATTTGATTTTAAGATATAGATTATTTTGTCTTTGAATTTATTAAATTTTTCTATATTGAACAAAGGTTGTCTCTCTTCACCTTTGTGATTGTGCCGAGATTCTACTATTACAAATTTATCTACAAATTTATTTAAAATATTTAACCTTGCTTCTAAAACTACATCTTCATCAAAATACATGAAACAGTCAAATATTTTCATAATTTATATTTAAAACCTCATTCAACCTAAATAAGGCAATTTTTTTTACTTGGAGCTTTGCTTCATTAAATTCTTCTTGTAAATCATTTTTTATTCTTTGTCTAAAATTATTAAGTATCTCTTTTTTGTTTTTTCCTTTTACAGCAATTATAAAAGGAAATTTAAATTTTTTTTCATAAGTTAAATTAAGATTTTTAAACTCTTCTAATTCTTCATTGGTACATGTATTTAATTTAGCATTTGATTGCTCATTTGATGAAAAAAATGTCAATTTTTTTTCAACTGCTAATTTAGGATGAAGTTTTAAAATAATTTTAATTTGTTCATTAGAAGTCTTTTCATATACATTCATCATTTTAAAAACTAAATCATTTGAATCTTTAAAAGGTTTTAAATTGAAAACCTCATCTGCAATCCAATCTGATTTTTCAAATATATTTCCAAATATGGATAAGAATTCTTTTTTTGTAAGTATGTTAATATTCTTAGTTAATTTCATTGCTGCTTAAATATAAGATTTAATATATTTATTATGTAATTTTTGTATAGTATATAACTAATATATGACCAAACTGACAACACACGTTCTCGATATATATTCTGGAAAACCAGGAAAAGGAATTAAAGTAGAATTATACTTTATTTCAGCAGAAAGCAGAAAAAAAATAAAAAGTATAGTTTTAAATAATGATGGTCGAGCTGATCAACCCTTAGTCGAAAATAATGAATTTAAAATAGGTAAATATGAATTAATATTTTTTGTAGGAGATTATTTTAAAGATATTACAAAGAATAATGACTTAAAATTTTTAGATGATGTTGTTATTAGATTTGGTATATCAAACAATAAAGAGCACTATCATGTTCCATTGTTAGTCTCACCATGGAGTTACTCAACCTATAGAGGAAGCTAATGGTTTCTGATACTATACAATTTTTATTTAGTAATAGAATTTATAAAATCAAAAATCCTGACCCAAATAAAACAATTTTAAATTATATTCGTAATGACTTAAAATTTACTGGAACAAAAGAAGGTTGTGCCGAAGGTGGTTGTGGTGCATGTACAATTGTATTAGGCGAATTAAATAAAAATAAGATAATTTATAAATCGATTAATGCTTGTATAAGTTTTTTGCCCATCCTGAATGGCAAACAATTAATTTTAATTGAAAATTTGGCTTATGAAAATAAGCCTCATATCGTCCAGGAAGCAATGGTCAAATTTCATGGATCTCAATGTGGATTTTGTACACCAGGCTTTACGATGTCATTATTCTCAATGCAAAAAAATTATAATCTAATCAATAATGAAATAATTGAAGAGGCCTTATCTGGAAATTTATGCAGATGTACAGGATATAGACCAATAATTGATGCTGCAAAAAGTTTGAATAATAAAAAAGATAAAGATCACTTTGAAAAAAATCAAAATAAAACTATTCAATTATTAAAAAAGATTAAAGAAATTGATATTGAAATTAACTATCAAGGTAGAAAATTTTTTGCACCAAAAACGATAACAAACTTAAAAAAAATATTAAAAAAATATCCCAATGCAAAAATTTTGAGCGGAGGAACAGATCTTTCTCTTGAGGTAACTAAATTTAGAAAAGATATTAAAATGATTGTATCATTGAATTCTATTAATAGATTGAATTTTATAAAAAAAAGCAAAAACTTAGTAGAAATTGGTGCCACAACCTCACTTTTTGAATTTCAGAATTTAATCAAAAAATATTTCATTGACTTTTATGATGTTCTTAAAAGATATGGGTCACTTCAAATTAGAAACGTAGGGACCATTGCTGGGAATATTGCAACTGCTTCTCCTATAGGAGATACACTTCCTTTGTTGTTATCATTAGATGCAAAAATTGTAATCCAAGGGATAAATAAAAAAAAAGTTTATTCTCTAAATCAATTTTTTATATCTTACAGAAATACAAAGTTAAAAAAGGGTGAATTTATCTATTCAATAAAGATTCCTTTAGATAAAGAAAACATATTTAAAGCTTATAAAATTTCAAAAAGATTCGATGATGATATTTCATCTGTATGTGGTTCATTTAGTTTCTTGATAAAAAAGAATATAATTACAAAAGCATCCATAGCTTATGGTGGAATGTCTGAAATTCCAAAAAGAGCATCAATAATAGAAAAAAATTTAATAAATTCTGAATTTTCACAAAATACATTCAATAGAGCTGTAAATTTTATGGACAAAGATTTTTCACCTTTAGATGATATGCGAGCTAGTAGAAATTATAGATTAACTGTTGCAAAAAATTTACTGTTAAAAGCTTTTTATGAAATTAAAGACAAAAAAAATATTAGAATACATTCATGAGAAACGAGGAGTTATTGAAAGGGCAAAGTATTCCACATGATAGTGCAAATAAGCACGTGACTGGGTTAGCTCAATATACGGATGATATTAATGAACCTTTAAATACCTTGCATGGGGCTATTGGATGGAGCAAAAAAGCTCATGCGATAATTAAAAAGATTGATTTAAAAGACGTTAAAAAAAGTCAAGGCGTAATATCTGTTGTTTCTTATAAGGATATACCCGGCCGAAATGATGTAGGCCCAGTATTTGATGGAGATCCAATATTCCCAAAAACAAAAGTTGAATATTTTGGCCAACCTTTATTTGCTGTTGCAGCTATTTCAACTGAATTAGCAAGAAAAGCTGTTTTAAAGGCTAAAGTTATTTATCAAGAACTTAAACCAATTGTTACAATTGAGGATGCATTAAAAAAAAATAATCTTTTATTTGAACCCAGAATAATCAAAAAAGGTGACCCTCAAAATAAAATAATTAAATCAAAAAATAAATTAAAAGGTAAATTTAATACTGGAAGCCAAGAACATTTCTATTTGGAAGGTCAGGTTTGTTTAGTTATTCCTCAAGAGGATAACAACCTAACAGTTTACAGTTCTACACAACATCCGTCTGAAACTCAGCAAATTGTAGCTAAGATGTTAAAACAAAAAAGTAATTCAATTACTGTCATGGTTAGAAGAATTGGAGGAGGATTTGGAGGCAAAGAGACAAATTTTATGACAGCTGCAATTTGTGCATTGTTATCTCATAAAACAGGTCGACCAATGAAATTAAGACTAGATAGAGATGATGATATTATCATAACTGGTAAAAGACACGATTTTTATTCTGAGTATGAAGTTGGATTTAATGACAATGGAAGAATAGAGGGCTTAAAGTTGAAACTAGCTTCTAGATGTGGAATGTCACCTGATTTATCATATGCTATTAATGAAAGAGCATTGTTACATTTAGATAACGCTTATTATCTCTCAGATTTAGAAGTCAAAAACTATCTTTGTAAAACTAATACTTCGTCTTCAACTGCATTCAGAGGCTTCGGTGGTAACCAAGGTATGATGGCTATAGAAAATATTGTTGATAATATTGCAAGATTTTTAAAAAAAGATCCAAGCGAAGTTAGAAAAAATAATTTTTATGGTCTCAATGAGAGAAACACTACACATTATGGAATGAAAATTAATGATAATGTAATACAAGATATTTTTAGAAATTTGTTAGATAAATCAAATTACAAAAAAAGATATCAAGAAATTAGAAATTTTAATTTAAAAAATGATTTTAAAAAAAAAGGAATAGCGTTAACACCTGTCAAATTTGGTATTTCTTTTACAACAATTCATTTAAATCAAGCTGGAGCATTAGTACATGTTTATACCGATGGCAGTGTTTATCTAAATCATGGAGGAATAGAAATGGGACAGGGAACCCATACTAAAATTGCTCAGCTTGTAGCTAATACTTTTGGTTTACCTTTTGAAAAAGTAAAAATTTCTACAACAAATACTTCGAAAGTTCCTAATACTTCTGCAAGTGCTGCGTCTTCTACTACTGATTTAAATGGCGCTGCTACTTTAAATGCAGCAGGAAAAATCAAAAAAAATTTAAATGATTTTATTAGAGATAAATATAAAATTTATTCAAAGACAGAACCTGTCTATAAAAATCAGCACATCTACTTTGGTAACAGATCATTTAATTTTAAAAAAATAATAGAAGAAGCTTATCTGAATAGGGTACCACTATCTTCATCAGGATTTTATTCGACGCCAAAAATTAATTTTGATAAAAAAAAATTTAATGGAAGGCCATTTTATTATTTTTGTTATGGGGCAGCAGTTACAGAGGTTACAATTGATACTCTTACTGGAGAGAACATAATCGATAGAGTTGATGTCATTCATGATGCTGGAAATGCAATTAATCCTGCACTCGAACTTGGCCAAATAGAAGGTGGTTTTGTTCAAGGTCAGGGATGGTTGACAATGGAGGAAGTAGTTTGGGATAAATTTGGTAAGCTAAAAACTTTCTCACCTTCGACATATAAAATTCCAGCAATTAGTGATACTCCTAAAAAATTTAACGTAGAGATTTTTAAGAAAGGATCTAACGTTGAAAATGTAGTGAACAAACAAAAAACCACTGGAGAGCCACCTTTGATGCTTGCAATGAGTGTCTTTTTTGCAATTAAAGATGCAATTGCTTCTTTATCTAACCATAGAAAAGTACCAGAATTAGATGCACCAGCAACTCCAGAAAAAATACTAATGAGCATAGATAAACTTAAAAGAAGATTCTAATTTTATGACAGACAAATCAAAATTTATGCTAAAAGCAATCGAATTGTCAATTCAAAGCGCAAAAACAAAAGGTGGCCCTTTTGGTTGTGTAATTGTAAAGAATAATGAAATTATTGCAGAAGGTTTTAATCAAGTAACTTCAAGTAATGACCCAACTGCACATGCAGAAATTGTAGCAATTAGAAATGCATGTAAAAATCAAAATAATTTTTTTTTAAAAGGATGTGATCTATATTCTACATGTGAGCCATGTCCTATGTGTTTGTCAGCAATTTATTGGGCTCATATTGACAATATTTTTTATGCGAACACCAGATTAGATGCAAAGAATATAGATTTTGATGACTCATTTATTTATTCTGAAATAAATAAAGAAATCGATAATAGAAAAATTAAAATGCATCAAATGCATCGAGAAGAAGCATTAGAGGCTTTTCAGATTTGGGATGATAAAAAAGATAAAATAAAATATTAAATGGAAATTTTAACTTATACACTTAAATGGTCTGAGGTTATTCTAAGATGGGGCCATGTCTTATTTGCAATCTTATGGGTTGGTAATAGTTTTTTATTTAATTATTTAGACAACAAACTTAATAAAAAAGTTACAAGTGATGATATTGATGGTGAAGGTTATTTAATGCATTCAGGTTTTTTTTATAAACTGACTAGACTTAAAAAATCTCCTGATAGTGTTTATATCAATCAATTAGTCATATTTAAGTGGCAAAGTTATTTAACATTTGTCACAGGAATTTTACTTTTATTTGTAATTTATTATTATAACGCAGGTGTATTAATGGTTGATAAAAGAGTGCTAATTATATCTCCAATTAGTGCAATTCTATATTCTGCGCTATCTATGATCTTATCTTGGTTAATCTATGATTTCTTATGTAAATCTAGATTAATCAAAAATGATTTTTTATTTATATCAATAATGTTAATCTTATTAACCATTTTATCATTTGGTTTGACTAAAATTTTTGGTCCAAAATTTGCATTTTTAAGTGTAGGTTTAATAATTGGATCAAACATGTTTGCTAATGTCTTTACAGTCATTATTCCAAATCAAATGAATATTATTAACAGTAGCAAAAAATCACAAAAATTTGATATGAGTCTGTCTTTGGCAGCTAAACAAAGATCTATCCATAATAATTATTCAACCTTTTTAGTATTATTTATAATGCTTTCGGGGCATTTTAGTTTTCTTGTTTATCATAAATACAATTGGGCAATTCTTGTATTAATTGGAATAATCTCTGGTTTAGCGAGACATTATTTTAATTTGAGAGGTAGAAATATCCACAAGATAAGTTTTTTATATATTTCAATAATTGCTTTAATAATACTTGCTGGTATTATTTTTATATTTAAAACATAATCAAAAAAATGTCAGAAAAATTAATTGTCAGCTGGGAAGATTATAATAGAACAGTAGAAAAACTAGCTATTATGATTGATGAGAATGGTTATAAGCCAGACATATTGATTGGGATCATGAGAGGTGCAGCTCCTATGATAGATGTCTTAAGTAGAATATTTAAATTAAAATGTGCATATTTAGCAGTAGAGTCTTATAGCGGAAAAGGTGTTGAGGACGAACAAGGTGATATAGTTTTTTCAAGAGAAATGAGTTCTATTTCTCCAAATATGGGTGGAAAAATATTACTGTGTGATGATCTGTCAGATACAGGAATAACGTTTAACAAAAGTATAGATTGGTTAAAACAATACGAACCAATTAAAGGTAAAATAAAAGATATTAAAACAGCAACACTTTGGAGAAAACAAAAATCTACGTTTGAGCCCGATTTTTGTGCGACAAGACTAAAAGATAATCCTTGGATAGTTCAACCATTTGAAATTTATGAGGAAATAAGAATTGAGGAAATAAAAAAAAAACACCAGAAATAAAAAAGGCGATCTAAAATTTAGACCGCCTCTTTCATAAAATTATCTTTTAAGCTACTGCAAAACTTACTACACTTAGTGCAGCAATTACCCAAATAGCTGGGCTTACATCAAATCTACCAGTAAGGATTTTGATAGCAGCATATGCTATAAATGCTAAAGCTATTCCATGAGAAATAGAATATGTAAATGGCATAGCTAACATTGCAAGGACAGCAGGTCCTGACTCAGCAATATCATCCCATTCAATATCAGTAATATTTCTAACGAATAGTGTAGCAATGTAAATCAAAGCAGCACCATCAATTTCTTTAGGTAAGCTTGTAGCTAATGGACTGAAAAACAAACATAGTAAGAAAAGTATACCAATTACTAATGAAGTCATTCCAGTTTTACCACCAGCTTTTACTCCAGCTGCAGACTCCACATATGTTGTTACAGTAGATGTACCCATCATAGCACCTGCTACTGTAGAAACACTGTCAGAAAGCATTGCTTTATCAATGTCCTCAATTTTACCATCTCTACCAATTTTTCCTGCTACATTAGCAACACTAGTAAGTGTTCCAGCTGTATCAAAAAAGTCTATAAAGAATAAAGTAAAAACAACAGTTACCATTGAAGCAGATAGTGCAGCGCCAAGATCAAACTCGAATAAATAAGTCATTGGCGGCGGCGCTGACATAACGCCATTAAATTTTCCGACACCAGTTAACCAAGCTATTGCACTAAATACAAGTATCCCTATGATTATATTTCCTTTAATTCCTTTTTTCTCCATTACAATCATAGAGACAAAAGCACCAGCTCCAAGTAAAAGGAGAGGATTTGATAAATCCCCTAATTGAACTAAAGTTACAGGATTATCCGCAGTTAATCCCATAATTTCAAATCCAATAATAGCAAGGAACATTCCTATTCCCGCTCCTATTCCAAGCTTTAAGCTTTTTGGAATTGAGTTAATTAACCAAGCTCTTATTGGCGTTAGTGAAATAATTAAGAACACCACACCGGCTACTAATACAGCTCCCAAAGCTTCCGCAGGAGTGTATTCCATTCCAAGACAAACACCGTATGCAATAAATGCATTTATTCCCATACCGGGCGCTAGTCCAACAGGCCATGTCTTTGCATAAAAAGCGCATATAAAACATGCAAGTGCCGTCGCACATGCAGTAGCAGTAAATACACCACCAAAGTCAAAGCCTCCATCAGCTAATATGACTGGATTTAAAAACATTATGTAAGCCATAGTCAAGAAAGTCGAAACTCCAGCCATCACTTCTGTTTTAAAATCAGTCTTATGTTTTTTATAGTTAAAGTAGTTATCTAACATTAGACCTCCATTTTTCAGTACAGTATTTGATTCGAATCAAAAAATCCTTTTGGAGTATGTTCTATATATTGAATTTGTTGTTAATTTAATAATATTTACAACCTTGAGGTTAATTATTGTGATTAATTATATGATAATATTATTGCATGATTTTAAAAAAATTAATTACTTTTTTTTTTATTTCAATTTTACTTACTAGTTGTCAAACAATTAAAGAAAAGTCTGATGCTATAGCTGAAAAAGAAAATAGAGAATACGGAAAACTGGTAGGAAAAAATATAACTGAATTAAAAATTAAATTAGGAAATCCAACTGAGGATTTTATCAATGAAATTGGAAATAAAGTTTTGGTATATAAATCTAAAAAATATACAATTCTTTGTGATAGAAAATTTGAGGTAAATAAAAATAATATTATAATAAGTTTTACTTCTAGTGGATGTATTTAATAAACTACTTGTGGGGATAAACCCCCACAAGCAAGGTTAATAACTTATTTGATATCAATAAGTCTTTTTTTCTTATGATCTGGTAAAATTCTTTCACAAGCTATTGTTAAAAGACCATCTTTTAACTCAGCTTCATTTACTTTTACATCATCTGCAATTGTAAATGATCTAGCAAATTGTCTTTGTGAAATACCCCTGTGAATTACTTCACCATCTTCGTTTTTGTTTTCAGATTTATTAACTTGTTTTGTTCTAACTGTTAATAAATTGTCCTCAAACTCTACCTCAACATCATCTTTATTGAAACCTGCAAGGGCAACTTCGATTGCGTAATTGTCCTTACCTGTTTTTCTGATGTTGTATGGGGGGTAATTTGACTGCATAGTCAAACCTCCATTACCCAACATGTTTTCAAATTGGTCAAACATATCATCAAAACC
>QCJE01000013.1 GCA_003216235.1 Pelagibacteraceae bacterium AG-404-P07 | reverse complement strand
ATTTTTCCAAGCTTACGCAGGATAAATCATTTTTTTTGGATTAACTATTTTATCATAATCTTTTTCATTAATTAAACCAGTTTTAAGAGCTTCAATTTTTAAAGTTGTTTTGTTTTTAAGGGCAGATCTAGCTATCTTTGCTGCATTATCATAACCAATTTTTGGTGCTAAAGCTGTTACAAGCATTAAAGAATTATCTAAATAACTTTTAATAATATCTTTATCAGCTTTTAAACCCCTTATGCAATACAAGCCAAAATTTTTAGAACTATCAGCCAACAAATCTATTGACTGTAAAATATTATGAGCAATTAATGGTTTGAAAACATTTAGTTCAAAGTGACCATGTGATCCCGCCATAGTTATACCATTGTGATTTCCTATGACTTTTACACAAACCATTGTGACTGCTTCAGATTGAGTGGGATTAACTTTACCTGGCATAATTGAAGATCCAGGTTCATTTGCTGGCAAAATTAATTCACCATAGCCTGCTCTTGGACCAGATCCTAAAAACCTAATATCATTAGCTATCTTCATCAAACATACTGCAGTAGTATTAAGTGTCCCTGAAAAATTTACAATTTCATCATGTGCTGCTAATGCTGCAAATTTGTTTTTTGTTGGCTTAAATGGAATTTTGGTAATCTTCTTAATTTCATTAATTATCTTTTTATCAAAACCTTTCTTACTATTAATGCCAGTTCCAACAGCTGTTCCACCTTGTGCTAATGAATATATTTCATTTAACGCATTTTTTATTCTTAATATACAATCGTCTAATTGAGATTGATATCCTGAAAATTCTTGGCCTAAAGATAATGGCGTTGCATCTTGCAGATGTGTTCTTCCAACTTTTATGATATTCTTAAATTTAGATACTTTCTTTTTTAATTCCTTTTTAAGCAGTTCAAGTGCTGGCAAAAGTTTATTTTTAGTTTCAATCGCAATCGCAATATGCATTGCCGTTGGAAAAACATCGTTTGTTGATTGAGATTTATTAACATGATCATTAGGATGAACTGGTTTCTTTGTGCCTTTTTTTCCTCCTAAAATTTCTATTGCTCTATTCGCTATAACCTCATTTACATTCATATTTGTTTGAGTACCAGAACCTGTTTGCCAAACTTTGAGTGGAAAATGTTCATTTAATTTTCCAGATATAACTTCATTAGATGCTTTAATTATCGCTTTTGAAATTTCCTTTGAAATTTCTTTTTTCTTTGCTATGGACAATTGCTGCAGATTTTTTAATTATTGCTATTGATTTAATAAGAATCGGTCTTACTAAAAATTCGCCTATATCGAAATACTTTTTAGATCTTTGGGTTGATGCACCCCAATATTTATCATCTGGAACACTGATTTTTCCAATGCTATCGAGTTCTTTTCTTAATTTCATGAATATTTTTTTTAAAGTATATACAATAGATATATATTATTTTTATTTAAACTTACAGGAGCAAAATGACAAATTTCGATAAAGTAGGAACTTTCATGAAAACTTTTGGTCAAGAAGTCAAAACTAAACCTTCTTTTAGCACAGATAAGATTAATAAACTTAGGCTCGATCTGATTAAAGAAGAGCTAACTGAACTTACTGAGGCAATGAATAATAATGATTTATTAGAGGTTGCTGACGCATTGACTGATATTCTTTACGTTACTTATGGAGCAGGACATGCATTTGGAATTAACTTAGATAAGTGTTTTGATGAGGTTCAAAATTCAAATATGAGCAAATTAGATGATAATGGTGAACCAATTTATAATGAACATGGCAAAGTAATGAAAGGTCCAAACTACTTTAAACCAGATCTTTCAAAGTTTATAAGCTAAATTTCTAATTTGAAATCTACGGCCGGGGCGCTATGAGTAATGCTCCCAACAGAAATTCTATTTACTCCAGTTGCAGAAACTGATTTAACAGTTTTAAGATTTATATTTCCCGAAGCCTCAGTTTCATAATTATTTTTTACAAGCTTTACACCTGTTCTTAGATTTTTAATACTCATATTATCAAACAAAACAGTATTGAATTTAAGTCCAATTATTTCTTTCAATTGTCTCAAATTATCCACTTCAACAGTGATTTTTTTTCCCCTCTTATTTTTTACGGCTAATGAAACTAATTCTTTTAAACTTGAACTAGCAATATGATTATCCTTTATTAAAAATTCATCACTTAAATTAAATCTATGATTAGTGCCACCACCTAATCTTACCGCATATTTTTGAATAACTCTATAATTTGGGATAGTTTTTCTAGTACAACAAATTTTACATTTTTTTCCAGCTAGCTTTACAAACTGATTTGTTTTTGTGGCTATACCAGAAATATGAGACAAAAAATTTAAAGCAACTCTTTCAGCAACCAATATTGAGCTAGCTTTGCCTTTAATAATTGCCACTACAGATTTTTTTTTGACTGAAGAACCATCTTTTTTTTTTAATATAAATCTAATTTTTTTATCAACTTGTTTAAAAGTATGTTTTGTAAATAGTAAACCTCCAACTATCGCTTTTTGATTAGATATCAATTTTGCGGTTATAATTTCATTTTTATTTAATAAGTCCGTTGTTATGTCACCATCTGGATATAAATCTTCAGCTAAAGCCAGTTTGACCCTGTCTTTTATAAAAGTTTCACTTAATTTAATTTTTGACACGAAGTGTTATCTACCAATAGCAACCATTTTTTCTACTGACAATCTTGCTTTACTAATTGTTTCTTGGTCCATAATTATTTCACCTGTTTCATTTTCAAGACAATCTAGAATTTTAGGTAATGTAATTTTTTTCATATGTGGGCACATATTGCATGGTCTTATAAATTCGACATTTGGGTTTTCAACTTGAATATTATCACTCATTGAACATTCGGTAACCATCATAACCTTTTTGGGTTGATTAACTTTAACATAATTAATCATTCCAGATGTTGAACCTGCAAAATCACTTGCCTTAATTACTTCAGGTGGACATTCTGGATGTGCAATAATTTTTATTCCAGGATTATTTTTTCGTATGTCTTTAATCTCGTTTTCATTAAATTGATCATGCACCATACAAATTCCTTTCCAAGAAATAATTTCAACATCAGTTTGTGAAGCAACGTATTTTGCAAGATAGTCATCAGGTAAAAAGATTACTTTTTTTACTCTTAGTGATTTTACAATCTTAACTGCATTAGCCGATGTGCAACACACATCTGTCTCTGCTTTCACATCCGCTGAAGTATTGACATAAGAAACAACTGGGACGCCTGGATATTTTTCTTTCAACAATCTGACATCTTTTCCTGTAATAGACGATGAAAGAGAGCAACCTGCTTTCATATCCGGTAACAAAACTTTTTTATTTGGACTCATCAATTTTGCAGTTTCAGCCATAAAATGTACTCCTGCCATTACAATTATATCTGCAGAAGTTTTTGAAGCTTCAACTGCAAGAGCTAAAGAGTCAGCTGAAAAATCTGCGATACCGTGATAAATTTCTGGTGTTTGGTAATTGTGAGCAAGAATGACTGCATTCTTTTCTTTTTTTAGTTGATTAATTTTGTAGATGTATGGAGCATGCACCGACCACTCAATCTCAGGCATAACCTTTGAGATTTTTTGATAAATAGGATCAGTCGCTTTTTTTACTTCTTGGTTAAATTCCATAGATAAAATTTATCAATTTGAAACCTACTTGTCATTGATTTAATGTGGGTCATATTTGCGGCCATGCTGAAATTGGTAGACAGGCACGGTTGAGGGCCGTGTGGACCTAGTCCATGAGAGTTCGAGTCTCTCTGGCCGCACCAAAGACTTAAATCTTTAGCCACTCAGGTATGAATATTTTAACGGTTGCATTTTTACTTTTAAATATAAAATCTTTATTAAAATTTTCGTTTAAATACTTTATCAAGGCAAACGGATAATCTTCATTGATAAGAACTTTACCAATGTCAACATCGTTATAGTATATTGTTTCATCTTCAGAAATTTTCCCATCAATGATTTCAATAGGCAGTAATCTTTTTGAAAGTTTATTTTTTAGTTTAATTCTCGCAGTATTCTCCTGGCCAACGTAACATCCTTTTTTAAAATCAATACCGTTCAGTTCTTCGAAATTACACTCAATACCAAATAATTTATTTTTCAATTTATTTAAGTTTTTTGGAACTATTCCTAGTTTATGACTTTGAATATAATAATTTTCAATTTTATCATCTTTTAATCCTAGTTTTTTTAAGGATAGGTAAAGTTTCTCTAAATTGATAATTAATCTAGCACCTAAATTTTTATTTCTAGGATCTAGAATTATTGGGTCTTCTCTATATTTAAAAGTAAAACCTAATATATCTTTTGCACCATCAATAGATAAATATTTATCATAGCCAAAAGTTGCAACAACAAATTCGTTGCTTAAATTAAGTATTTCTACTTTTGATCTTATTTTATACAAATTTAGTTGTTTAAAAATTTCCTCAGATTGAGATTTTTCACAATCAATAAAATAGCCTTGTTTATGCTTTACGATTACAAATTCATAGAGAAATTTTCCTTGCGGCGTTAGCAAAGATGCAAAACAGCTTAAATTTTCTTTTACTTTATTGACGTCGTTACTAACTAAATTTTGTAAGAAATCTTTAGCATCTAATCCATTTATATAAAGTATTGCTCTGTCTTGTAATATATAAACACTATTATTCATATTTGATTGATATTAAAATTTAATATAATAACTTTTTTCATAAATGTTAGATCTAATAATAAAAAATGGAAAGTGTTATATTAACGGAAAGTTAGAAGATAAAGATATAGCCGTAAAAGACGGCAAAATATTAAAAGTTGGTGAAATATCAGAAGATGCAAAAGAAGTTTATGATGCAAAAAATCAAACAGTATTGCCAGGATGCATAGATACTCAAACCCATTTTAGAGAACCAGGTTCAACGGACACAGAAGATCTCAATTCTGGAAGTAGGGCTGCAGTTGTTGGAGGAATTACTTCGGTATTTGAAATGCCAAATACTAATCCGCCAACTTCAAATATAAAAGAATTTCAAAGAAAATTGGATCTTGCAAAGAAAAGAATGTATTGCAACTACGCTTTTTATTTTGGTGCAACAGCGGATAACGTAAATCAATTAGCTGAATTAAAAGATTTAGAAGGATGCTGCGGTATTAAATTATTTGCTGGATCTTCAACTGGTAATCTTTTGGTAGCAGATGAACAAGATATTGATAAAGTATTTAAAAATAGTTCAAAAGTTGTTGCAGTTCATTCAGAGGACGAGGAAGTTTTAAATAAGAATAAAAAATTAATCAAAAATGGGGATGTACACTCACATCCAATTTGGAGAAGCGAAGAGTGCGCAATGTCTTCCACAAGAAGAATTGTCAGACTTGCTGAGAAGTACAATAAAAAAGCTCATGTACTTCATATTACAACAAAACAAGAGATTGATTTTTTATCTCAACACAAAGGAAATATTACTTTTGAAATTACTCCACAACATTTAACAATTTATGCACCAGATTGTTATGATAAACTTGGAACATACGCGCAAATGAATCCTCCTATAAGAGATAAATCTCATTATGATAGATTATGGTATGCAGTAAAAAACAATTTAAATGATACTATAGGATCAGATCATGCCCCACATTTAAAAGTGAATAAAGATAAAGAATACCCTAATTCTCCATCAGGTATGCCAGGTGTTCAAACACTTATGCCAGTAATGTTAGATCATGTTAATGACGGAAAGTTATCACTTACTCAATTGATAAATCTTGTGTGCGAAAATCCAATAAAAATTTTTGGAATAAAAAACAAAGGATTTATCAAAGAAGGTTACGATGCAGATTTTACAATAGTAGATATGAATAAAAAAATTGTTATTAAAGATGAAAATATTGAAAGTAAATGTGGATGGTCACCTTTTAATGGAGTTGAATTTAAAGGAACTCCAGTTGCAACAATAATTGCAGGCAAAACAAAAATGAAACATGGTAAAATTTTAGGTGATCCTGAAGGCACTCCTTTAAAATTTAGCTAATCTTTCCAGCAAAACTATTTACTAGAATAACTCCAATTACTATTAAAAATAATCCAGCAATTGCTTGCCAAGCTAAAGTTTGTTTAAAGAAGAAATATCCAAGTATTGCTATTGTAAAAACACCTAATCCACTCCAGGTAGCATATACAATTGCAATTGGTAGTTTATCCATAACGAATGTCATTAAATAGAAAGATACTAGATAAAAAATTGTAAGACAAATTGTTGGGATAATCTTCGTAAAATTTTGTGATACTGGTAACAACATTGTTCCAGCTACCTCACAAAATATAGCGATAAGTAAAAAAGAATATGTTTTAACCATTATTTAATATTTTGTTGTCAATTAAATCTTGTTTAATTTCATCAAGTATGGCCGGATCGTCAATAGTTGGAGGCATTTTATATTCAACATTATCAGCTATTTTTCTAATTGTTCCTCTTAGAATTTTTCCAGATCTTGTTTTTGGAAGTCTTTTTATCACTATCGCAACTTTAAATGCAGCCACAGGACCAATTTTATTTCTTACCATTTGAATACATTCTTTTGAAATAGTTTCATTATCTTTTTCAACGCCAGCTTTTAAAACAATTAATCCAATAGGTAATTGTCCTTTTAATTTATCAGAAATTCCAAGCACCGCACACTCAGCTACTGATTGGTGTTCAGATAGTACTTCCTCAATCGCACCAGTTGACAATCTATGACCAGCAACATTTATGATGTCATCAGTTCTAGACATAATCCAGATATACCCATCCTCATCAATGTGACCTGCATCATAAGTTTGGTAATAACCTTCATAATTAGACATATAATTTTCTTTATATCTTTGATCTGCATTCCAAAGAGTTGGAAAAGTTCCAGGAGGCAAAGGTAATTTAACAACAATATCTCCCATTTCATTTGGTTTTGCTAAAGTTTGATCTGATTTAATTATTTTTACATCATAGCCAGGCACAGCTTTGCAGGCTGACCCATATTTTGTTTTCATCATTCCAATTCCTGTACAATTTGAACTAATTGCCCAGCTTGTTTCTGTTTGCCACCAGTGATCAATCACTGGAACCTTTAGTAAATTCTCTGCCCACTTTATTGTATCTGGATCAGCTCTTTCACCTGCAAGAAAAAGACTTTCAAATTTACTTAAATCATATTTTGAAAAGAACTTACCATTAGGATCTTCTTTTTTTATTGCTCTAAAAGCTGTTGGAGCAGTAAATAATGATTTTACTTTATAATCAGAAATAATTTTCCAAAAAGCTCCTGCATCAGGTGTGCCCACAGGCTTACCTTCGAACAACACAGTTGTACATCCTTTAAATAATGGAGCATAAACTATGTAAGAGTGACCAACAATCCAACCAATATCACTTGCTGACCACCAAGTATCATCTTCATCTATGTTATAAATATTTTTCATCGTCCATTTTAAAGCAACGATATGACCCCCAATATCTCTCACAATACCTTTTGGTGTTCCCGTAGTGCCCGATGTGTAAAGTATATAAGCAAATTCATTTGAATTCATTTCAACACAATCCGTATCTTTAGCATTGGCATAAGCTTCATCCCAACTTATTTCCATTGGTGCATTTAGTTTAACTTCATGACCTTTTCTTTGGAATAAGATCATCTTACTAATCTTATGTTGAGCTTGTTTAATTGCTTCATCTACAAGCGGTTTGTATTCAACTGTTCTTCCAGGCTCAAAACCACATGAAGCAGTAACTAAAAGTTTAGCTTTGCTATCATCGATCCTACTTGCAAGCTCGTTTGACGCAAATCCACCAAATACAACAGAGTGAATTGCTCCTATTCTTGCACAGGCAAGCATTGCAATAACTGCCTCTGGAATCATTGGCATGTAAATAATGACTCTATCACCTTTGTTAACCCCTTGGTCTACTAGAGCACCTGCAAACTTTGAAACTTTTGATTTTAATTCGTCGTAAGTGAATTTATTTTTATTCCCAGTAATTGGACTGTCATAAATTAAAGCAGTTTTATTCCCTTTTCCTTGATCAATATGAAAATCTAATGCGTTATAACACGTGTTTGTAACTCCATCTTCGTACCATTTATAGAAAGGAGGATTTGATTTGTTGAGAATTTTAGTTGGTTTTTTAAACCAAAAAATATCGTTAGAAGCCTCTTGCCAGAATTTTTCGGGATTTGTTATAGATTGTTGATAAATTTCATTAAACTTCTCTGACATAAAATCTTGATTCGATAATGCTTTTTCTTGGTTTTTTAAATTAAAAATTGTATTTAATTTGAAAAAGTAAGTAAAATCAATGTAAATTAATGATAATTAAGTCTTCTATAAACTGTTTATATTTGCTATCTAACGCACAACTTTGGTTTAGGGAAGCTTAAACCTAGTTTATATAAACTAAAATAAAAACTAACTAAAGAGGGAGTTTTTTATGAAAAAACTTAAATTGTTTGCTCTTGCAGTTGTTGCCTTAACAGGTTTAACAAGCATATCGCATGCAGCAGACGCTACGATGTTAGCTCAGGACGACTTTGTTGGAATATCTTTTTGGGTAATTTCAATGGGTATGTTAGCTGCTACAGCTTTCTTTTTTATGGAAAGAAACACTGTTGCACCTGGCTGGAAAACATCAGTAACTGTTGCAGGTCTTGTAACTGGTATTGCTTTCATTCACTACATGTACATGAGAGAAGTATGGGTTATGACTGGAGACTCGCCGACAGTATACAGATATATTGATTGGTTAATTACTGTGCCATTACAGATGATAGAATTTTATTTAATTCTAGTAGCTGTAAGAAAAGCAAGTTCTGGAATTTTCTGGAGATTGTTAATCGGTTCATTAGTAATGTTAATCGGTGGATATTTAGGAGAAGCAGGATACATCAACGCTACACTTGGTTTCATTATCGGTATGGCAGGTTGGGTATACATTCTTTATGAAATATTCTCAGGTGAAGCTGGAAAAGCTGCTGCTAAGAGTGGAAATAAAGCTCTAGTAACTGCGTTCGGTGCAATGAGAATGATTGTAACTGTAGGTTGGGCTATTTACCCATTAGGTTATGTATTTGGTTACCTAACTGGTGGTGTAGATGCAAACTCGTTAAACGTAGTTTACAACTTAGCTGACTTTATAAACAAAATTGCATTTGGTCTAGTAATCTGGGCTGCTGCAGTAAGTTCAGCTGGCGCAAGAAGCAGATAATAACTGTTTAAATTAATTTATAGGGCGAGTATGTTTTACATACTTGCCCTATTTTTTTTAGTACACATATATAACTCATGCCAAAAATAACATACATAACTCATGATAATAACAATCATGAAATTGAAGTTCAAAATGGATTGACTGTAATGGAGGGCGCGATTCAAAATGATGTGCCTGGAATAGATGCAGATTGTGGGGGAGGAATGGCTTGTGCAACTTGCCATGTTTATGTCAAAGATGAATGGTTTAATAGACTTCCAAAAAAAGAAGATGGTGAGGAAGACATGTTAGATATGGCCTTTGAACCAAAAAAAAATAGCAGGTTAAGTTGTCAAATAGTGGTTTCAGATGAATTAGATGGCCTTACAGTTAGTATTCCATCTAAACAAAGTTAAATGAATAAAACAGATGCATTAATAATTGGAGCTGGACCAACTGGTTTATTTACAGCACATCAATTAAAATTAATTGGTTTAGATTGTGTGATAGTTGATAATTTGGATAAAATTGGTGGTCAATGTATTGAACTTTATCCTGACAAACCAATTTATGATATCCCAGCATTACCTGAATGCACTGGAGAAGAATTAACAAATAATTTAATTAATCAGCTTAAACCATTTGATATCAAGTTTCATTTGAGTGAGAGGGTGGATGAAGTTAAAAAAGAAAATGAAAACTGGATTGTAAAAACAAATGGTGGCAAAGTTTTTTTAACACCAAATGTTATAATTGCTGGAGGCGTTGGATCATTTGAACCAAGAAAATTTTCGGTAAAAGATTGTGAAAAATTTGAAAATAAGTCAATTCTTTATTCTATTAAAGATAAAAAAATTTTTGATGGCAAAAAAGTTTCAATTTTTGGAGGTGGAGATAGTGCACTTGATTGGGCACTAGAATTATCAAAAACCTCAAAAGTAAACTTAATTCATCGAAGAGATGATTTTAGAGGGGCACAAGCCACAGTAGACAAAGTAAGACAGTTGGCAAAACAAGGAAAAATAAATCTTTTTACAAAGTTTCAAATGATTGCAATCAAAGGAGAAAACAATCTAGAAAGTATTGATATTAAAAATGATGATAAAGAGGTAAAAAACATTAAAACTGATTTTGCTTTAGGTTTTTTTGGTTTAATTATGCAATTAGGTCCAATTGCTAATTGGGGCCTTAACATTGATAAGAAAACAATAGAAGTAGATACAGAAAAATTTGAAACTAATCAAAAAGGTATTTATGCAGTTGGAGATATTTGTACTTATCCTGGAAAACTTAAACTAATTTTATCTGGTTTTCATGAAGGTGCTTTAGCAGCACGAGCGTGTTTTAAATTAGCAAGACCAAATGAAAAATACAGATTTGAATTTACAACATCATCTAAAACTATTAAAGATCGCCTTGGTGTAAAAAGTGATTGAATTATTTTCAGCTAATACACCTAATGGAAAAAAGATCAGTATCATGTTGGAAGAAATAGATTACGATTATAAAGTAACCAAGATCGATATTAATAGTGGAGAACAATTTAATAAGGACTTTAAAAAAATTAGTCCCTTCAGCAAGATACCTGTAATAATAGATCAGAAAAATAATAAAACTATTTTTGAGTCTGGAGCTATACTGATTTATTTAGCGGAACAAAGCAGTAAATTTTATAATAAAGAAAATAGAACTAAAATTAATCAATGGCTTATGGCTCAAATGGGTTATGTTGGACCTATGTTGGGACAGCACCATCAATTTCATCATTATAATCCTGGCAAAAGCAAATTTGGTGAAGAAAGATATTTTAAAATTTCAAAAAGAATTTATCAAGAACTTGATGATGTTTTATCAAAATCTAAATTTTTATCCGGTAGTGATTATACAATTGCAGATATCGCAACTTTTCCCTGGATTGCACGACACGAATGGCATGATATTGGATTAAAAAAATATGAAAATTTAACCAGATGGTATAATGAAATATCTAAAAGAGAAGCTGTGAAAAAAGGATTTTCATTTATGGATAAAAATGAATTTCCACCTAAGCCCTAATTAATTCATTGAGTTTAATAATCTAAATAAAGATGCAAAAATACCATGTCCTGAGAGTTCAATTGCTATAATGGCAATGATTATTAAAATAAATTTTTTGTTCATCTACTAAATACAAATATTAATAAGAGTATCCAAAAAAAAGCATAATAAAAATAAATATATTTTTTTGTAAAATTATAAGTAATCGGGTTATGAATTTTATTCTTTTTTCTTTTTTTAGTCATCTGCATGAACCTTTTCATTTTTTTCGTGTTTTTCCTGTGCAGCAATAGTATATTTAGCTACTGGTCTTGCCATTAACCTTTTTAATCCAATTGGTTCAGCAGTATCTAAACAATAACCATATATATCTTCTCTAATTCTAGCTAAAGCTTTGTCTATTTCAGAAATTAACTTAATTTGTCTATTAATAGCTTTCATCTCAACATTTTTGTCTGTGTATGAACTTGCTTGGTCTACGATATCAGCTGAAATGCTATTATCATCCATGCTCCCATTGTATAAAGCTTCATTATTTGATTTAATTAACTCTTTTTTCCAATCCTGAAGTTTCATTCTAAAATAAACTTTATGTTTTTCGCACATGTACTTTTCATTGTCTTTAGGAATATAATTTTTAGAAATTTTGATTGGAGCTTTAAAAACCTCTTTAGATTTATCAGCCAAAGTAACTTTTGGTTTACTTACAGTTTTTGGTTTACTTACAGTTTTTGGTTTACTTACAGTTTTTGGTTTGGTTTTTGAAACTTTTTTTTTGGTTTTTGCGATCTTAGGCATAATTTGAATTTAAATTCGAGGCAGTATATTCAGCAAATTGTTGGTGTCAAGCTAGCTTAATTATTGTAAATATTTAACTAAAATGACTATTTATAATAAAAACATAAATAACATATTTTTTATTTTTGCGCTTTCACATTTAATAATTTGGACTTTTGTTCCATCTATCACAAATCAAAATTTACCACTAGATGTTATAGAAGCTTTAGCTTGGGGAAGTAATTTAGAATGGGGCTTTAATAAACATCCGCCTGGTAGCGCTTTTTTCCCAGAAGTTTTTTTTCAAATCTTCGGTGCGAATGATTGGGCCTTTTATTTATTGAGTCAAATTTTTGTTGTTATTTCATTTTTTTATGTATTTAAATTTTCAAATGAAATTTTAAAAGATCTTAAACTAAGTTTAGTTTCTGTATTAATATTGGAATCTATATTTTTTTATAATTTTACTACTCCTGAATTTAATGTAAATGTTTGTCAGCTACCCTTTTGGTCTCTCGTGGTCTTTTATTCTTGGAAAATATATAATGATAAAAAAATAAAGTTATTAGATTGTTTTTTAATTGGATTATATGGTGCAATAGGTTTTCTATCTAAATATTTGTTTATTTATCTTTTAATCTCAATTGTTCTATTTTTTTTTTATTTAATTTATTTTAAAAAAATAAAAAAACTTGATTTCAAATATTTTATTATTTTGGAGGTTTTTGCTGTTTTATTAGTACCTCATATTATTTGGTTATTTAATAATGATTTTATAACAATTACATATGGCCTTAAAAGAGCTGGCCTGGAAACTTCAGGCATTATAAATCACATAAAGTTTCCAATAATCTTTTTGTTAAAGCAAATTGGTTTATTAATCCCTTTTTCAATTTTGCTCTGGTTATTAATAAAAAAGTTCAAATTTAAAGTTAGTCTAAATGATCAAAATTTAATTTTTTTAATTTTTATAAATTTTACACCAATAATATTAATTTTTTTAACATCTATTGTGACTGGATCAGAAATAAGAACTATGTGGATGACACCATTTTACTTATTTTTTGGAGTTCTGTTTATTTATATTTTTAAATCTCAAATTAATTTAAAAAAACTTAAACCTTTTTTATATGGTTTTTTATTTTTATTTTTCTTATCTCCAATTCTCTATGCATATATTTCAATTTCAAAAACAGATAAAAGAACCGATTACCCTGGAAAAATAATTGCAAAAAAAGTTCAATTAAAATGGGATCAAGATTTTAATGATCCAATCCAATTTGTGATCGGTAATGAATGGAAAGCCGGTAATCTCTCATACCATCTTAAATCAAGACCTAAATGGGAAGGATTTATTGATGATGATATACTCAACAATGCTAAAGAATATCTTTGTATTGATGATATTTGTGTTGGGACATATAATTAGAGTCAATGAATGAATTTAATAAGATTGTTGAATTTATAAATAAATCACCTAAAGCTGAACTGCATCTTCATATAGAAGGAAGTTTAGAACCAGAATTAATGTTTAAGCTTTCAAAAAGAAATAAAATTGAAATTCCCTTTAAGTCTGTTGAAGAGGTAAGAGCCGCATATGATTTTTCAAATTTAGAATCATTTTTAAAAATTTATTATGAAGGATCCAATGTTTTAATTAATGAAGAAGATTTCTTTGATTTAACTTGGGAATATATTTTAAGGTGTAAACAAGATAATATAGTTCATACAGAAATATTTTTTGATCCTCAATCACATTTGCCAAGAGGAGTGAGTTTTAATAGTGTTATAAGTGGTATTGATAAGGCTCTCAAAAAAGCCAATCAGGATTTTGGAATTACATCAAAAATTATAATGTGTTTTTTAAGACATTTAGATGAAGATCAATGCTTTGATGTATTAAAACAAGCTTGCAATTATAAAGATAAGATTATTGGAGTAGGTTTAGATTCATCTGAAAAAGGAAATCCACCAATAAAATTTAAAAAGTTATTTGAACAAGCTATAAAAGAAGGTTTTTTAACCGTAGCCCATGCAGGTGAAGAAGGTCCCCCAGAATATATTTGGGACAGTTTAGATTTGTTGAAAGTAAAAAGAATTGATCACGGTGTACAATGTTTAAAAGATGAAAAATTAGTTGATAAGTTAATTCAAGAGCAAATTCCTTTGACTGTATGTCCTTTATCCAACATTAAATTATGTGTATTTGATAAACTTGAAGACCATAATTTAAAAAAGATGATGAACAAGGGTTTGAGAGTAATGGTTAACTCTGATGACCCAGCTTACTTTGGGGGTTACTTAAATAAAAATTTGATAGAAACATCAAAAGCACTAAATCTTCAAATAGATGATGTAAAAGAATTATTAGAAAATTCTTTCAAATCTTCCTTTTTAGATGAAAAAAGTAAAAACCATTGGTTGACCAAGATGCATTAATGAAAATTATAATTTTAATCCCCATTTATAACGATTGGCAATCAGTCACAAAACTCATTGATGAAATTAATAATTTAGCCATTAATCAAAAATTCCAAATATCTATTCTAATTGTTAACGATGCATCAAACCATGACCGTATTGATGAAAATAAAAATTTAGAAAATGTCCATTCAGTAAAAATTTTAAATATGAAAATTAATCAAGGGCATGCAAGATGTATCGCTACAGGATTAAAATATATATTTGAAAAAGAGGATTTCGATTATGTAATCCCAATGGATGGGGATGGTGAAGATCGACCAGAAGAAATAAAGGAATTTATCAATCGAATTCAAAATTCAAATAATAATCCTATTGTTGGAGAAAGGGTCAAAAGATCTGAAAATGCCATATTTAAAATTTGTTATCAATTACATAAATTAATAACTTATACATTTACCGGTAAATCAATTAAATTTGGTAACTTTACTTGTTTATCAAAATTGACTGTAGAAAAATTAATTAACGATAAATCTACTTGGAATAGTTTTTCAGGTTCTTTAGTAAAAGTTGAAAATAATTTATTTCCATTACCCTCTATAAGAGGAACTAGATATTTTGGTCCATCAAAAATGAGTTTTTATAATTTAATTAAACACTCACTTTCTATCATAAGTGTTTTTAGAAAAACTTTTTTGGTTCGTTCTGCTTTTTTTATGATTTTATATATTTTATTTATTAAGAGTAATGCTTCTATAATAACTGCATTACCTTTGATACTTTTGTTAATTGCTGTTTATTCAATTTCAAATTTAGCACTAAGAGAGAATATGGAAGAATTTGATAAGGCTTTATCAAACATAAAAAATATCGATAAATTAAAATAAGTATTTGACGTTATTGTTTATTTAATTTAATTTCAATCAAGCGGTAAGTGTGGTTGTGCTCACTTAAAAAAAAGGGACAACATAAAAAAAAAGGAGCATAACTTATGAAAAAAATATTAGTTATCATTACTTTAAGCTTATTAACTTCAAGCAATCTATTTGCTGAAAATTTTAATAAATTTAATCAATGGCTTTTAAAAAATGGCCACTCTCAATATTTAAAAGATGGGGGTGCTAGGGTTGATCTTTGTGCAACATTTAAAAAAAATAGTGATGCTTGGTTAAATGAAGAATGTGGAAATTATCCTGAAGGAAAAATGATAACGATGAATAATTTAAACATTAAAATTAAAAACAAAGCATTATCAGCAACTAATATTGCTTATCATTCAAACCCAAATAGAGACACCCTGATTTATTATTTATGGAAATATTCATATAGAGATAGAAGTTCACATTTAAGAGAATTTAAACCAACAAATAATTCCTACGATTTTAAATTTAATTTAATTGAAGATAAATTTTTAAAAAAACAGATGAAGACTAAAGGTATCCTTAGTTATTTATATTACCAAAATGGTGAAGTATTAATTGATGAACTTTCTCCTAAAGAAAGACTGGGAGAGTTTTTGAATAATGAAACAAAATTTTATTCAATGTCGATGGGTAAATCAGTAACTTCTTATTTAGTAGGTCACGCAATATGTGATGGCTACATTGATGGAGTTGATGCAAGAGTAAACGACTGGCCTGTAATAAAAGATTCACTTTATCATGATCAAAAATTAATTAATTTTTTAAATATGAATACTGGTGATCAAAAATACATCGATGAATTTGAAGATGGTACAAGTAAATTAGGTGCATATGAAGATAGGGATATTGAAACAACTATGAGATCACACTTTAGAAATAAAAATACAAAAAAATCTAAAGAAAGATACAATTACAATGGATTTGTTACTCAGTTAATTTTAAACTATATGAAATTTAAAGTCGGTGAAGATTATGACAAATTTTATAGCAAAGTTTTTAATGATAAAATAAAGATCAAAAATAGCATTCGTTATGGCTATACTAGTTTTCAAAAAAAAAATGGAAATGGACATCCCAACATTATGGCAACAAGATTTGACTATCTTAGAATTGCAAAAGCAATCATGGATGATTATCAAAATGATACATGTGTAGGTAAATATTTAAAAGAAATTCATGAAAGAAGAATACCAAAAGGAAGCAAAGAAACAGAAGAGCCTTTATTTAATCGAACAAAATCATATGGAGGTCAATTTCATATGGATTTCCCAGGATTAAAAGACAAAATTATATTTGGCATGGGTGGCTATGGTGGGAATATGATTTTAATTGATGTAGAAAATTCAAGAATTCTGGTTGTTAATTCACTCCATTATAATAATAAACAATATAAATATAATCACAAAAAACTACTATTAGATCCATTTAAAAATAGTAAATAAATAACAAATGAAAAAAATTTTTTATTTAATCTTTACATTTTTTTTATTTTCCACAGCAGTATTTTCAGACAATCATAAAACGAATTTTAAAGATATTAAAGGTTATAAGAAACAATTTCTTTCAATGTCTGAAAAAAAAGTAAATAGAATAAAAGAAGTAAAAGCTTCAGATGGTTTTCCTGTTTATGAAGGAAAAACAAGTATTCAGGTTACTGTAAATCGAGAGGATGCAGGTTGTGGAAAAGGTAAAGCGCAAACAACACAAATCCAATGTGATGGAAAAGGTAATAGAAGTAGACAAGAAATTCATCTTGGAGATATGAGGTTAAAAAATAAAGAACACATTTTTGAGTATGCAGTTTACTTTGATGAAAGTTATGAACCTTTAGAAAAAGGTGCGGTAGTTATTATTGGTCAAATGCACACTGATAACAAAGCTAAAGGATGTCATAGTTGTTGTCATTTCTGGGCTCAAGATTTTAAATATAAAGGTGAACATTATTACAGCTGGGCGAGTAAGGCAGCTTATTCATCAGAGCCTGTTATAATTGGAAAAATTGAAGACTTAAAAGGGAAGTGGACTCATTTAAAATTTCATGTTCTCTGGAAGCTTGATGAAACTGGAAGGTTTAAAATTTATAAAAATAACAAAGTCATAGCTGATCTTAAAAATATAAAAACTTTAGCTGATACTTGTACAGGTGGTTATATGAAATTTGGAATCTATAGACATCGTACTATTGGTTATTGGAATTCTGATTGGGAAAGCTTACAAGATCAAAGAGTTTACTTAGATAGCATTATATTTAGAAAACCAAAAAAAGAAGAAAAATTTAAAAATTAAATAGTTTTAAAATGATAAGAAAAATTTTAGAGATTGTCATTTTAAGTTTTTTATTATGCAATTTTAGTTTTGCTGGTGTTGAAGAAGTCCTTAAAGAAATTAAAAAAAATAAAGATATAGCTCAAGGATTTAATAAAGTTATAGATAGAGGGGAAGATAATAAAACTAATAACTGGAGAGTTACAAATAAAAAAATTTTAAACTCAGATAAAAATCTTAGAAAACATGTAGTTAAAATCGTAGATAAATCTGAAAATTATCCAGTTAGATTTGGTAAACAGTCTTTAAGATTTGAAGTAAGAAATGGAGATGGATGGGGCTGGGATTCTAGGAATAACAGAGAAAGAGTAGAGTTACTAATATGCTGTGTTAACAAAAAAACTACATGGTCAGCTTGGTCACTTTTTTTACCAGATGATTATAAGATAATTTTTCCAGCTAAAACTATGTTAGCACAATTTCATAATGATGGTGATTTACCACCTGCTTTTGCTTTTGAAAATCAATCTCATCGTAGTGCAAAAGAGGGCGGAGGATATTGGATTGAAATAGACGAATATGTCGGTGGAAACAATGTCCCAATAAAATTGCTAGATAAAACGGAAATGAATGGAAAATGGAATGATGTTTTAGTTAATGTTAAATGGACTCATAAAGATGATGGTTTTTTTAAAGTTTGGATTAATGGAAAATTAAAGTATCATTGGAAAGGAATAACTCAATCAAAGGGAGAGCGAACAGAGTTTCACATTGGTGTATATAGATCATTTATTCACAGAACACCTGAGCCAGATCCAACTCAAGTTGCTTATTATGATGAAATAAGATTCGCAAAGTCGTGCAAAAAACTCAAACTCCAAGATTTAGGCTATTCTTGTGAAGATATTGAAAATCAATAATACCATATTCTAAATTAGACAGCTTTTATAGTTGGTAGACAGTAAAAATCAGCTGTATCTATTTTAGAAGAGTATTGTCTTCTCATATTCCACTTTTTATGAACACCTGCACTTGCAAGACTCAAAGTAGATCTTCCATATCTATAATTGGTATTATCAATTGATCGCATTAAACTTTTTATTTTTTCATCTTTTTCTGATGAAAATAAATTTTTTCTTCCATCATCATTACGTAATCCTGTAAGCATGACACCTGCTTTTTGATAACGATATCCATTTTTGAAAATACTTTCTAAAATTGAAACTGCAGTTTTAACTGTTTCAATACTATTGTTTGTTGCAATAGGAAAATCAACTGTTTTTGCATTTGAATAATACCCAAAATCTCTTTGAAAAGGGCTGGTTCTAACAAAAACTGTAATTGCTTTTGTAACTAAAGACTCTGATCTAATTTTTTCAGATGCATTCAAACAATAATTTGCAACTGCTTCTTTTAGTTCTTGAAATTTTTCAATTCTTTTTCCAAATGACCTTGAAACCACACAACTTTTTCTTTTTGTTTGTGTAGTTTCTAAATTTATACATGGAATGCCTCTAAGTTCCATTGCAGTTCTTGAACTTAGAACATTGGAGCACTTTTTTATCCAAGTATTAGATTTATTTTTAAGTTGTTTTGCATTATAAATTCCATTTTTCTGATAAAACTTTGTCAGTTGTCTACCAACTCCCCATACATCATTGATTTCAACTTTTTCTAAAATAGGATCTAAATTTTCTATTCCGATTAAACTGACTACACCTGATTGTTTTTTCTTTGCAATATGATTTGCAACTTTGCTTAAAGTTTTTGTTTTAGCAATGCCAATACTTGTTGGAATACCCGTCCATTGTAAAACTGTTTCTCTAATTTCCCTTCCAACTTTTTCAACTTCCGAATCTGGAAAGTTTGATAAATCTATAAATGCTTCATCAATCGAATATACCTCTATTTCAGAATTAAATCTTTTAAGTGTTCTCATTACTCTTCTAGATAAATCTCCGTATAAAGAATAATTTGATGAAAAAACTTCAACTTTATTTTTAACAATAATATTTTTTGCTTTAAAATAAGGCTCACCCATTTTAATTCCTAATGCTTTTGCTTCATTAGATCTAGAAATAATACAACCATCATTATTGGATAAGACCACAACAGGTTTTTTTCTTATTTTAGGATTGAATAATCTTTCACAAGAAACATAAAAAGAATTACAATCAACTAGAGCTAATTTTTTAGTACGTTGAATGGATGACATAAGTCACAACTCCCCAAATAAAAATATCTTCTTCTTCATTAATTAAAATTCTATTAGAAAAATCTTTAGATCCAGAGGTTAGAAATTTTTTATCTCTTTCTTGAACTAAAGTTTTAACCACAAGTTCATCATGAACATTTGCAATAACCGTTGAAAAGTTTTTTGGTTTTAAACTTTTATCGACAACTAATAAATCTCCATCATTAATTCCAACATCAACCATGGATTTACCTTGCACTCTAATAATAAAAGTGGCTGGAACATTTCTGATTAAATGCATGTTTAGATCGATGTCTTCTTCGATATAATCAGTGGCAGGTGAGGGAAAACCAGCACCAGCTTTATGTAGATAGTAAGGGACAGTTAGTTTCATGTTCTTGTTTTGTTCTAATTTATAGCCCATTTATACAATGCACGCAAGAGGTTGTATTTTGAGTCCGTAATTGAATCAAAAGTGAATCAAAACGTGAACATCAAAACCACATTTTGTATGCTTGTGGATAACTTCAACCAAGGATAGTTTAATTTAATATCAATATGAAAAAATTAACATGTCATTGTGGAGCCGTAGAAGCAGAAATTAATTTAGATGGAGATTTAGCTAAAGTAATAAAATGTAATTGTTCTATTTGTAAAAGAAAAGGGGCCATCATGTCGATGGTAAAAAATGAGGATTTTAAAATTGTTAAAGGCGAAGATAAATTAAAACTTTATCAATTTCATTCGAAAGTTGCTAAACATTACTTTTGCTCTGGCTGTGGAATTTATACTCATCATAATCCAAGGATCAATCCAGCAATGACAGGATTTAATGTTGGATGTATTGATGAAATAAATACTTTTGATATAAAAGAAGTTCCAGTAAATGATGGTCAAAATCATCCATTAGATAAAAAATAATTTTCATGGAACAATTTAGTTTATGCTTTGGCAAGGTAAAAAAAGATTGTTTAAAGTTTATTAAATCTCAAGAAACTAAAGCTGATAAATTTAAGAATAAGGAGAGAATGATTAAATTATTTTTAATTCCTTTATGTTTTTGGATAAGTAAAAAAGCTGATAAAAAAAGACCTTATTTTGTTGGATTAGCGGGAGGCCAAGGAACAGGTAAAACGACAATAAGTTCTTTGATAAGAATTATTTTGATTAAGTACTTTAAGTTAAAGGTTTTTAGAATTTCTATTGATGATTTTTACAAAACAAGAAAAGAACGAATAAGTTTATCAAAAAGAGTTCATCCTATGCTTCTTACAAGAGGAGTTCCAGGAACACATGATATTAATATGATG
>QCJE01000012.1 GCA_003216235.1 Pelagibacteraceae bacterium AG-404-P07 | reverse complement strand
TCTACCAAACAAACCCATATGGTCTAAAGTGTATGAAGTTCTTAAAATACCATTTCTTGAAATTAGACCATAGGTTGGTTTATATCCAACAACACCACAATAAGAGGCCGGTCTAATAACTGATCCACCAGTTTGTGATCCAATAGATAGCGGTGCCATAAAAGATGCAACACATGCAGCTGAACCGCTAGATGAACCGCCTGGTGTTCGTGTATAATCATGAGGATTAGTAGTTTTTGGTGGACCAAGATATGCTAATTCAGATGTAGTAGTTTTGCCCATTACAATAGCACCGGCAGAATATAAAAGTTCAACTATCTCAGCATTTTGGGAATAAGATTTACCTTTTCTAATAGATGTTCCACACTCTGTCGGCATATCTACAGTTCCTATTATGTCTTTTAAAGCTATTGGAATTCCGTGTAATGAACCAACAGGTTTTCCTGATTTTCTATGCTCATCTGCATCAGCAGCTTTCTCCAATAAAACTTTTTTGTCAAAGTGAGCCCATGCTTTAATATCTTTTTCAAATTTACTTATTCTTTCAATATATCTCTCACAAATCTCAACTGAGCTCAGATGACCTTCTTTAATTTTTGAGGCCATCTCTTCAACACTTAAAGAAAATATATCAATCATTTTTTTTTAGTCTGCAAACAATACATCTGGTAGCCATAAAGCAATTCCAGGGAACATATACATTAAAAACATCCCAAATATAACTATACCCAAAAATGGCATTATGCCTCTAAAAATTTCCATCAGTTCTACATTTGTTTTTTGAACTCCTTTTAGATAATAGGCAGACATTGCCATGGGTGGAGTTAAAAAAGAGGTTTGTAAGTTAAGAGCGATTAACATTGCAAAGAAATATGGATTAACATCAAATATTTCCAATAAAGGTAAAAATATTGGTACAAATATAATTAAAATTTCAGTCCACTCTAAAGGCCATCCTAAAAGAAAAATTATTATTTGGGTTATTACTAAAAATTGCCATGTACTTATATTTATTGAAGTAAAGAAATGTTCAAATACTTCATGACCTCCCAAATAAGAAAAGACTGATGAAAAGGTCCAAGATCCAATAAATAACCACATAATCATTGCTGTTGTTTTTGCAGTTAGAAAAACTGACTCTTTAAAATTTTGCCATTTAAGTGTTTTATAAAACCAAGATAGAAGTATTGCACCAAATGCTCCCGCTGCAGCTGCTTCTGCCGGAGTTGCTATTCCAGCTAAAATTGTTCCTAAAACTAACATTATTAAACCAAACAAAGGTACGAAAGAAACCAATACTTCTTTTAAAATTTCTGCTCTTGGTGGAATATCTTCAGCTGGTGGTCTTGGGGCTATTGATGGATTCAACCACGCTCTTGTTACAGCATATGCAATATATAAACCTGCTAACATTAATCCAGGAAATATAGCAGCTGCGAATAATCTCAATGGTGATAGTTGGGCAATTACAGAATAAACAATTAACATAATGCTTGGGGGAATTAAAATTCCTAAACACCCACCTGCACAAATTATTCCTGATGCAAATTTTTTATCATATCCTGCTTTAACCATTGCAGGCCAAGCTAATAAACCCATTAAAGTTACAACTGCTCCTATAATTCCTGTTGCTGTAGAAAACAAAGTGCAAGTTATTAATGCTGCCACTGCCATTGATGCTGGCAATCGATGTGCTGCTAATCTTATTGCAAAAAATAATTTAGCGACAATTCCTGCTCTTTCAACTAAATATCCCATAAATAAAAAAAGTGGAACTGCTGTAAGTACATTGTTGTCCATGACAGTGTAGGTATTTTTAACAAATAAAGAAAATATTCTATTATCAAAAAGATGATCCATTAAAACTGGATCATAATAAGCATAATAACCAAAACCTATTCCCATGGCCATTAAAGTGAATGCTATAGGGAAGCCAAGTAAGACTGCAAATAAAAATACACCCATCATTAAAATAGCAACCTCGGGATTTGTAAGACTAAACAGCATTCTCTTTATCTTCCTTTTGTGAAGTTCTCATTAATAATTGTTCAGTTTCTTCTGCTACAACTATCCTTGAAGGCCATTGACCAGATTTTATACAAAGTATCGATCTAAACACTTCACTTACTCCCTGAATAATGAGCATGACTCCTGCAGCAGGTATCATAGATTTTACCATATAAATTTGAATTTGAGCAGGACTACTCCAACTAGTCTCTTTAATTTTCCAAGCTTGGGCCGCATACTCGTAACCGTAAAAAGCTAAAGCTATAACACCCGGAAAAAAGAAGATAAAATAAAGCACTAGATCTATCCATGCCTGTGTTCTTTGACTAAATAATCTATAAATTACATCACCTCTTACATGTGCTTCTGTTGCTAAACAATATGCCCCTGACATCATTAATATCGCTCCATACATTTGCATACTAAAATCAAAATTCCATAACGTAGGTGCATTAAAAGCGTATGCCATTACAACTTCATAAACTGTTCCTCCCATCAATATAACAATACACCATGAAAAGGACTTGCCCATTGAGGTACTTAATGTGTCTGCAAATCTAATGTAGGATTCCATAATGACTTATAAGTATCGTAAATTTTGTTAAAAAAAAAGGGGGTTTTCAACCCCCTTTTTTGTAAATCAATAAAAAGTTAATTAAATTTTAACTTTTGCGATTGGACCAAACTCATTTTCATAAGCTAATTTGTAGTTCGGTTGATTCATCAACAGATACTTCATAGTTCTCTTAGCATATGTTTTCTGAGATGCGATAATTTTCTTAAAGAAAGGATCTTTCTTAGAAAAATCACCAACAATTTTATCCCAGCCTTTTAACTGTTCAGCTAAAATAGCATCAGATGTTTGGTACACATTAACCTTATGCTCATTCATTAACTTACCTAAGTCAGTTGAATATCTAACTAAAGCTTTAAAGTAGTTATCTGAGTTTGCAGCATAAGCAGCATTTTTCAAGATAGCTTGATGAGCAGGTGAAAGGCTGTTGTATCTTTTCTTGTTAACCGGTATCTCAAACATTTCTTGAGACTGGTGGAAACTACCTAAGTGGTAATGTTTAGATACATCTTGCATTCCAAACTGTGAGTCTGATGTTGGGTTGTTAAATTCAGCAGCATCAATCAAACCAGTTTTCATAGCTGGTTGGATTTCACCACCTGGTAATTGTCTTACGACCATTCCCATAGCAGTTAAAACGTTAGTCGCAAGACCAACAGTTCTATACTTCATTCCTTTAACATCAGATACTTTTGTTACGTTCTTTTTGAACCAACCAAAAGGTTGAGCTGGCATAGGCATATGAAAGAATCCAATATAATCGAATCCAACTGAAGCTACCGCTTCTTCATATAACTTTCTTCCTCCACCATACTCCATCCATCCCATTACTTCTTGAGATGACATACCGTATGAAGGACCAGTTCCAAAAAGTGAAGCTGCAGGATTTTTACCATACCAGTATGCTGTCACCCAGTGACCCATATCAAGGTTTCCATCACTAACAGCTGCTCCAATTTCTGAAGTTTTTACAACTGCGCCAACTGGCTGAAGATCAATTTTTAAAGAACCTCCAGACATGTCGCTAACCATTTTTGCGTAGTCACCTGCCATTTCAAAAAAGATGTTAGCGCCTGAAGGCCAAGCAGCTTGCATCTTTAATGTCACTGGAGCTGCATGTGCAATATTAGGCATTGCTACTGTTGCAGCAGCAACAGCTCCGGCTTTAGCAGCAGTTTTAAAGAACTTACGTCTTGAAGATGTTTTAATCTTCAATGATTTATTTTCTTTTGTCATTATTACTCCTATTAAAGTTAATTAACTCTAATAATTTAAACATAGAATCTAATTAGAGTCTTTCTAAAAAAAGGCGTAGATGTCGCACAAATTGAATATTTTACAATCCTGAGTAGAATTAATTAACTTTATTTTTGCAATTTCCTGTTTTAAAAAACTCATCAATATTATCAATAGCCAAATTAGCCATTGCAATTCTGGTGTCTTTTGTTGCACTTCCCAAATGAGGTAAGATGAAAGCAGTTTTTATTTTTAAATACCCTGGATTCAAATTTGGTTCATTCTTATAAACATCAAGTCCAACTGCATAAATTTTTCTTCTATTCAAAGCATCAATTAGAGCCTCATCATCAATTATATCACCTCTTGCTACATTTGTAATTATTGCCCCTTTAGGAAAATATTCAACTGTCTCTTTATTAATCATATTTTCGGTTTCTTTAGTTGCTGGGCAACAAATTGATAAAACATCTGAAACAGAAAATAGACTTTTTAAACTATCGTGGTAGATAGCGCCATTTTCTTTTTCAACGCTAAGTTTTGAACGGTTATGATAATGAATTATCATTCCTAATGATTTAGCTATTTTTGCAATCTTTTGACCAATTCTACCCATGCCTAAGACACCTAATCTTGTTCCTGTTAGTTGTTTACCTATTAAATAGTCTGCCGACCACTTCCATCCACCTGCTTTAGCTGATTCTATTCCTTCGGCTGCTCTTCTACATGCTCCTAATATTAACAAAACCCCTATTTCAGCTGTAGCATCTGATAATACCTCAGGTGTATTTGTAACAGCAATACCTCTTTTCTTAGCAGCATCTAAATCGATATTTCCAAAACCGACTGCAAAATTTGAAATAATTTTTATAGTATCTGGTAACTTATCGATTGTTTCTTTATCCATTTTATCTGTAAGAGAAGTTAAAATTCCATCACAACTTTTAGACATTTGAATTACTTTTGACTGTGAATATAATTCATCATTTGTATTAAAAATTGGATCAAAAGTTTTTACAGCTTTATCTTCACTATCTTTAATTAATTTTCTTGTTATCAAAATTTTTTTCATAAAATATTTTTAGATTATCAATTAAGATCAAATATCTTTCCTGGATTCATTATATTATTTGGATCCAAGGTTCTTTTAATTGATTTCATCACTGGAATATTATCAGGGTGTTGCTCTAGTAAGTACTCTTTTTTGTGAAGCCCTACACCGTGCTCACCAGTAATAGTTCCATTAAGTTCTAGTGCTTTTTTTATTAAAGTGTCATTAAAAGCCCTAATTTTTTTGTAGCTTTCTTTATTTTCTGGATCAAAAGGTAAAACCACATGAAAATTCCCATCACCCATATGTCCTACCATTGGAGCTCTTACTCCAAATTTTTTTGCTTGTTCTTCAGCAAAGTTTACACACTCGGTTATCTTTGAGATAGGAACACATACATCAGTTGAATATACTCTTCCATTGTTTATTAAAGCTTTAACAGAGTAATATACATCCCACCTTGCTTTCCAAAGTTTATTTCTCTCTTCTAAATCTTTAGCCCATTTAAAAGAGCTTCCATTATTGTCTTTTGATAATTCTTCAACAATTTTAATATTCTCTTTATTTGATATTTCAGATCCATGAAATTCAAAAAATAAAGTTGGCACCGCTTCAATATCTTTTAATTTTGAATAATTAATACTAATGCCCATTTGATCTGCGTTAAGCATTTCAATCCTAGCAATTGGAACTCCGTACTGAATAACTTGTTGAGCTGTCATAACTGCATCCTCTAAGGAAGGAAAATGACACACAGCGCTCATTATGCTTTCAGGTATAGGAGATAATCTTAAATGAACTTCAGTGATAACGCCCAAAGTTCCCTCTGATCCAATAAATAAATTTGTTAAATTATAGCCTGCAGATGTTTTTTTAGTTCTACCACCAGTTTTTATAATATCACCATTTGATAAAACTACCGTAAGACCAGAAATAACTGTTTTCATGGTCCCATATTTTACAGCCATTGTACCTGACGCTGAGGTTGAAGCCATTCCGCCTAATGCAGCGTTTGCCCCCGGGTCAATTGGAAAAAAAACACCATCCTCTCTTAAGTGCTCATTTAATTGCTCTTTTGTTACACAAGCTTGGACTCTACAATCAAAATCCTCAACATTAACACTTAAAATTTTATTCATCTTCTCCAAACAAATAGTTATGCCATTCTCATTACCTACAACATTTCCCTCTAAAGAAGTTCCTGTTCCAAATGGAACAACGGGTATTTTATGTTCGTTACATAACTTTAATATTTTTGAAACCTCTTCATTAGTCTCTGGAAAAACTACTGCTTGGGATAAAATTGGATCATAAGTATCTTCCCCTCTAGCATAGTTGGCTCTAGCTGACTCAGAGGTCGAAAATCTACCATTAAGCATTTTCTTCAACTCTGCTTGGACTTGTTCATTCATACTTAAGGATATTAATAAAGATTAAAGGAAAAATACATCTTATTTAGTCAGCATTTTCTTTATATTTTCTAATGCTTGCGAAATATTATCTCTAGAAGCGGCAAAACTAAATCTAACATAATTTTGGCAAGTTTCTCCAAAAGCCGATCCAGGAACAATTGCTACCCCAGCTTCATGCATAGCCTTCCTAGCAAATTCAGCACCATTCATTCCAGTACCAATTACTTTAGGGAATGCATAAAAAGCCCCTCCAGGTAAACTACATTCTACACCTGGTAAATCATTTAAACCTTTATAAATTAAGTCTCTTCTTTGAGTGAATTTTTCCATCATTTCATGGATTGAATCATCAGGTCCATCTAGTGCAGCAATTCCAGCAAATTGAGCAGCAGCGTTAACGCAAGAAACACTATTAATTAACAATTTATTAACATGTTCAATTAAGTGTTGTGGCCAAAAACTCCAACCAAGTCTCCATCCTGTCATTGAATAAGCCTTACTCCAGCCCTCCAATACTATCAATCTTTCTCTCAACTCTGGATAATTGAAAAATGAAGGCATTTCTTTACCATCAAAAATTTGTCTACTATAAATTTCATCACTTAATATTGTTACATGAGGATGTTTCTTAAGACCATCAGCTAAAAAATCAATATCTGTTTTCTCAACAAAACTTCCTGTTGGGTTGTTAGGATTAATCAAAATTAACAACCGAGTTTTGTCTGTAATTAAAGATAATATTTTATCAGGATTAAATTTTAAATCTTTATCTTCTGTCAAATCATATGGGACTGAAGTTGACCCCGTGTAATGTATCATTGACTCATAAATTGGAAAAGCGGGTGTAGGATGTATAATTTCTGCACCCGGTTCTCCAAAACATTGAATAGCATAATGCATTGTAGGTTTTCCACCTGGCATAATTAAAATTCTTTCAAAATCTATGTCAACATTGTAACGTTTTTTTATCCATCTTGTTACAGCTTGTCGGCATTCAGCAATACCGTTAGACATGACATATCCGTGATGTCCGTCATCCAAAGCTTTCTTTGCAGCTTCGACAACATGTTTCGGAGTTTTAAAATCTGGTTGACCCAATCCTAAATGAATCATTGGCTTTCCTTGAGCTTCTAATTTTTTTGCTTCTGCAAGGACAGTAAATGCAGACTCAGTTCCTAATCTTTCTAAACTTTTCGCTAATTTCATAATTTAAACTCTATTTTCTATAGATTAATTTTGAACTATTCAACTCTTTTAAATTTTTGCACCCCATTAAAACCATATTTCTATTTATTTCATCGTGCATATTTTTGAGTAAATGTTCAACACCTTGTTGGCCACCTGCGGCTAAAGAGAACAAAAACATTTTTCCAAAACTACACGCTTTTGCACCTGCAGCAATAGCTTTTATTACGTGCGTTCCTCTTCTCACACCTCCATCAAGAATAATTTCTAACTTGTCTCCTACGGCATCTGAAATAGCTTTTACTTGATCAAATGGAGATCTGGATCCATCAAGTTGTCTTCCACCGTGATTTGATATCATTATAGCTGTACACCCAATGTCAATTGCTCTTCTTGCATCTTCAACTGACATAACTCCTTTTAACGCAAAAGGTCCATTCCATTTTTTTGCACAATACTCGGCATCTTTCCACCCCATTCCTGGATCATATTGTTCATTAATATATTCGATTACCGATTTTGCAATATTTGTTCCTTTGTCAGTTTTCTTTTTAACGTTTGATAATTCGAATTTTTTGCCTGTTAAATAATTAAAAACCCAGCCTGGTCTCATTGCAAAACTTATCAGACTTTGAAGAGTAAGCTTCGGTGGAGTTGTAAATCCTGTTTTGTGATCTTTTTCCCTATTTCCAGCTACCAAAGTATCAACAGTTAAACACATTGCATCAAAACCAGATCTTCTTGATCTATCAATTAAGTCATCAGAAATTGATCTGTCTTTGTGCACGTAAAGTTGAAATAACTTTGGCCCACTTGAAATATTTGAAACTTCTTCAATAGTATTATTTCCCATAGATGACATACTATAAAATGTGTTGAATTTTTCTGCAGCTCTTGCCGAAGCTTTATCCCCATCCGGATGATAAAGTCTCTGCATTGCAGCAGGGGAGAGAAAAACTGGCATATCAATTTTTCTACCAAATAAAGTAGTTGATAAATCAGGCTTGCCAACATTAGCTAAAATATTTGGAACTAAATCACAATCATCAAATGATGATGTATTTCTTCTTAAAGTTAACTCATCGTCTGCTCCACCATCAATGTAATGAAAAATTGGTGAGGGCAATTTTTTTTTTGCAAGTTTTCTAAAGTCGTTAAAATTATAACAATCTTTCAAATTCACTATCTTCTAAATCTTAAGTTACTTCTATTTAGATCAGAAATTTTTGTACATCCCATTAATTTCATATCTCTAACTAATTCTGATTTATAAAGTTCCAAAGCTCTTTCAACACCTAGTTGACCTGCTGCAGCTAGTGCATAAAGATAAAGTCTTCCGCCAGAACATGCCTTCGCACCAAGCGATAACGCTTTGAGCATGTGAGTTCCTCTGTGAATACCTCCCTCACATATGACATCAAGTTTATCTCCAACAGCGTCTACGATTTCTGCAAGCTGATCGAAAGGCGATCTCGATCCATCTAATTGTCGTCCCCCATGGTTTGAAACCATAATTCCAGTACATCCTATATCTACAGCTTTTTTTGCATCCTCTACACTCATTATACCTTTAAGCGCAAAATGACCTCCCCATTGAGAACAAAGTTTTTCAGCATCCTTCCAATTCATTGATTGATCCAACATAGTAGAAAAATAATTTCCTATCGAAGAATTTGTACTTGTACCCTCTTTCACAAAATCTTGTAGATGAGGCAATTCAAATTTACCTTTTGTTAAATAGTTTATCCCCCACATTGGTTTTGTAGCAAAACTAAATAAGCTAGATAATGTTAACCTAGGGGGAGATGTAAAACCAGTTCTTAAATCTCTTTCACGATTTCCTCCTGTTATCGTATCGACAGTTAAAGCCATTACATCAAACTTAGCTGCTTTAGCTCTTTCCAAGCAAGAGTCATTTAGACCTCTGTCTTTATGAAAATAAAACTGAAACATTTTAGGTGTATCAATCATTGATGATACTTCCTCAACACTAACTGTTGCTAAGGCAGAAACACCAAACATTGTATTAAATTTTTTAGCTGCTTTTCCGACAGCCCTTTCCCCATCATAATGAAAAAGTCTTTGAAGAGCAGTTGGTGACAAGTAAAAAGGTAAATCTAATTTTTTACCAAATATAGTTGTTGATAAATCCACATTCTCTACTCCTCTTAAAACGTTTGGAACTAAATCAACATCATCAAATGCACTTGTGTTTCTTGCATAAGTGATTTCATCATCTGCTGCTCCATCTATATAATGAAATATCGGTGAAGGTAATTTTTTTTTAGCTAATTTTCTGAAATCACCATAATTATGACAGTCCTTTAAATTCATGTGGAAATTTTAGAATTTTTGAAGAAAATTAAACATATAACTATTTGCCCCAGGATTCTTATCCCCTAAACTGGCATTTGATAAATGATTATATGAAAAACCAAATTGACTATTTTTTGATAAATCTAATGAGAGTTGAACTTCACTTTTAAACTCCAAAGCATGACCAAGATCTTTGCCATTTCCTTCATTATAATAACCAGGAGCAAAACTTGGAGTAATATTTAAAGATCCCAATTTATATTGTGCTTGGACACCTGTATAAATATATGCTGCATTATCAGCTGTGATTAATGCCCCAGTTACTGGAGATAAATTTCCTAGAAAAGTATCTCTATTAAGATTTTCATTTTGATGTTGTATTCCAACTAAAGATGATCTTTTTCCATCATCACTAAAATCAAACATACCTGTGTAAATGTTAAATTCCGTATTGTTATTTAATTTAATCTCCTCAGCTTTTGCTGAAAAGATGGATAATAAAAAAAACATGGTCACATAAAATTTTTTTAACTTCATAAAAACAATATAGTTAATTTTTTTTTATAATAAATAATTTAAGTATTATGACACCACCGATAACAAACATCAATATCGGTAATAACCAAAGAAAATAGGTATTTTTTTTAAATTCAGGATCATAATGTATCCAGTCCCCATATTTATCTTTTAAATACATATAAATTTGTTCCTCGCTTAAACCATCATCAAGTTTTTTATTAACTAATATCTTGATACTGATAGCAAACTCGGAGTCTGAGTCATACACAGATTGTCCTTGGCATATCAGACATCTCAGATTCTTTGTAATTTTACTTTCTTGATTTTCAGACTTTACACTTAAAATATTAAAGCTCATCAAAACAAAAACAAAAATTATTAGTTTTAATATTTTCATTTAATTAATTCTTTTATTTCAATTAAAGTATCTTTTGTAATTGGTCCTATTATCTTTTTTATAATCTTTTTTTCTTTAATTAAAAAAGTTTCAGGCACACCATATGCTCCCCACTCTATTGCTATTGTTCCATCATTGTCTAATAAAACAATATCAAATGGATTTTGTAATTCATCTAGAAAGCTCTTAGCATTATCATAATTATCTTTATAATTTAAACCAATTATATTTATATTATCCTGTTTGCTCAGATTAACTAAAAAAGCATGTTCTGTTTTACAAGGGATACACCATGATGCCCAAATATTAAAAATATAAAAATTATCATCTTTAAAAACATCAAATGAATTTATTTCTTTATTTGATACAAATTCTTTAGTAGAAAAATTTGGAATTTCTTTTTCAAAATTTAACTTAGGTGAGTAAATAGACGAATTATTCAATCCTTTATAAAAAAAGAAGAAAATAAATATAAAGATAATAATTAAAGTTAGTGGAAAAAACTTAATTTTCATATTTTTTTTTAATTAAACTAATTAAGCCACCTAAACTAATTAATAAAACTGAAAACCAAATCCAAATCATAAAAGGTTTTGTTTGATATCTAATATTAAAATACTCTTTATTTTGCACTATATTTATAGTGATAAATCTATCTTCAAAAATATCTGTTTTAATGTCAGCTTCGCTTGTAACAATATTAGGTTGATTATAAATTCGTAACTCTGGTTTTAAAATTTCAGAGACACCATCAGAATTTTGAACATCGAATTTTCCGATCAATGACTTATAATTTTGTTTATTAGCTTGCTCAATATTTTCAAAATATATTTTAACTTTATTAGAATGAAATGTTTCTCCAACTTTTAAATTGGTAATAATTTCAGTTGTAAAAATATTGTTGAATAAAATACTTAGAATAAACAAACTAAAGCCAAAATGAGCAATGTTTTGGGACAAATTATTAAATCTCATTATAAAAAAATCTCTTAATGTTATAAAAAATAAATAAAAAGCTGAACCGACTAAAATTGTATAAATTAAAAAATCAACATCTAAGTTTTTAACTACAAAAAAAGATAAAAATAGAGAGAGAATTAAAAGTAAGAAAAGAAAGATTTTCTCATTTAAATTTGATTTTATCCACTTAAATTTTGGACCAATTGACATAATTAGTAAAAATGGAATTAAAAAAGGAATGATTAGTTTATTAAAAAATGGTGGTCCAACTGATATTTTTTCTGAAGAAATAACTTCTAAAAAAATTGGATATACAGTTCCAATTAAAACTACAGAAAGAAAATACATCATGAACCAATTGTTCACTAAAATAGACATTTCCCTACTCATCCAAAAAATAGAAAAATTATTTTTTTTATCTTCTTTATTAAAAATGAAAAAAACAAAAATTGATAAAAATATCAATGAAAATAAAAAAATTAAAATAAACAAGCCTCTTTCTGGATCATTTGCGAATGTATGTACAGAATTTAATATTCCTGATCTTACTAAAAATGTACCACACATACTTAATGTAAAGGTTGCTATTGATAAAACTATAACCCAAGATTTTAAAATCTGCCTTTTCTCTAAAACTAAAATACAATGTATTAATGTAATTAAAGCAAACCATGGCATTAAAGAAACATTTTCTACCGGATCCCAAAACCAGAATCCTCCCCAACCTAATTCATAGTATGCCCAAATTGATCCAACCAAAATTCCCACTGTTAAAAAAATCCAAGAGATTAAAATCCACTTTTTAATATGTTTTGCCCACTCTTTAGTTATATAGTTAGTTATCATAGCTGATAAAGCAGAAGAAAAAATTATTGAAGATCCTACATACCCTAAATATAAAATTGGTGGATGAATAGCTAGCGCGGGATCTTGTAAAATTGGATTAAGACCCAAACCTTCTTTTGGTGAAGGGTAAATAAAATTGAATGGATTAGAAGTTTTCAACAAAAAAATTAAAAAACCAAAAATGATTATTTGTTGAAATAATATTGTCAGAACTCTATATTTTTTTGGTTGTTTTTTAGATTCTATAATAAATAGGGTGATAAATAGAGTGAGTACTAATAACCATAACAATAAACTTCCCTCATGATTTCCCCAAGTACCAGATATTTTATAAAAAAGTGGTTTGGTCGAATGAGAATAATTATAAACTGTTTCATTGCTAAAATCTGAAACTACAAAAGATAAAATTAGTCCTAAAAAACTAATTAAAACGAACAAGAATTGTAAAAAACTTAGATAAAAGATTTTATAATCTAATATTTCATTTTTACTTAAATTCTTTATAGAGAAAAAAAAAATCAAAAAAGAAAAAAAAGCTCCAAAAATTAAAGAATATGAACCTATTAAACTAGCCAAAATTTAATTCTCCTGTAATGCAGCTTTAACCTCAGGTGGCATATAGTTTTCATCATGCTTTGCTAATATTTTTGTTGCTGAAAAAAAATTTCTATCTTTTAAAAAACCTTCTGCAACAACCCCCTTGCCTTCCTCAAAAAGGTTAGGCACAGCCCCTGAATAAGTTACATTAATTTCATTTTTAAAATCAGTGATAACAAAGTTTATCACAGTAGATTGCATGGATAATGAATTTTCTTTTACCATTCCTCCCACTCTAATCTTATTTTTTTTTATTTCTGCTATATTTTTTATTTCAGAAGGTGACTGAAAATAAACAACATTTTCTTCTAAAGACTTTAAAACTAAAAAAGTTGTTAAAATTAAAATTAATAATATTGTAACTACAAAAAAAAATCTAAACTTAACTTTACGACCATACATGGTTAAAAGTTAAATATTTATATTAAATAAAATTTCTTTATTAATACTTTGAGTTTCAGCAGCTGCAACTTGTTCAGAGTTCAAAATTCCAAATTTTGTAATAAATTTGTTTTTCTCTCTTTCATATTGAGCCTTAATCAAAGCATATAGAGAAACGAAGCTTAAAAGTGTGAATAAAAAAGCAGACCAAACATAAAGTCCGTATCCATTCATAAAAAATATTTCATTAATCATAGTCTATCTAAACCTTTATTTTTAATTTTTATCAGTTCTGTATTATATTTCATTAAAAAAATTAATATAGAAAATAGAGCAAATGCCGCAGTCATTATCATTAAAGGAAATAACATGGATGTGTGAATTGATGATTTAGATAAAAGATTTATAGATGCTGGCTGATGAAGTGTGCTCCACCAATCTACAGAGTATTTTATAATGGGAACATTTATTATTCCTAAAATTGTAATTATTGATGTAATTTTAAATACCTTTTCATCATCCTTATAAATTCTCCAAGCAATTAAATATAATAAATAAAATAATGCTAATATAAACATAGATGTAATCCTTGCATCCCATGCCCACCAAGTTCCCCAGGTTGGCTTCCCCCAAATTGATCCTGTTACAAGTGCAATAATATTAAATACAAAACCAGATGGCGCTAAACTCTTTGAGATTAAAAAAAAATTTCTTATTTTAAAAATATATCCAATTATTGATAATGCTGTTATAGATGAAAAAATTCCTAATGATATCCAAGCAGCAGGTACATGAACATACATTATTCTGACTGAATGGCTTTGTTTATAATCTTCTGGGGACAATATTAATGCTTCTATTAAACCAATAGAAAGAACAATAATAAATAAAATCAAAACATATTTAGGTGCTTTTGATGTTATTGAAAAAATTTTATTTGGCTCAAAATATTTAAACATTCAAAATCTTATTTTTTGGTATTTTATAATATGAAAAATTTATCCAATCAAGAATGCAGAGGGAGATAATAATATAAGAAAATATTTTACACTCTTGATCAGATATAAAATTATAATAACATTTTGGTATGTCTAAGATTTGGGCTAAATGTGGTAAAAAAATGATCTGTTTAATTAGACTGCTTAAAATAGCTTGAACCTTTTTTTCCCGAAAAAATCTCCTCTATTAAAGGATGTTTTATTGGTTCGTCTGAATCATCAAATAGTAAATTTTGCTCTGATACATATGCTTCATATGTAATTTCATCATTTTCAGCCAACAGATGGTAAAATGGTTGATCTTTTTTTGGTCTCACATTTTTTGGAATTGATTGGTACCATTCCTCTGAATTATTAAATTCAAAATCTACATCATATATGACACCTCTGAACTCAAAGTGTTTATGTTTTACAACGTCTCCAATTGAGAATTTAGCTTTTTGAATTGCCATTGATATTAGTATGGGTATTTAAAAATAAAAATCAATAAGAAAAATTTTAAATTTTTGTATAAATATTATTTATGTTAATATCTCACTAGTGAATAAATCATTTTTAAAATTTCTTACTGATTTTGGGCCTTTAGTAATTTTTTTTTACTACTACTACGATAGTGGTAAAGATTTGAGAATTGCTATACCGCCGTTCATAATTGCGACAATATTAGCGTTAGGTGTGATGTGGTTTTTAGAAAAAAAAATTCCAAAAGTTCCATTGATAAGTGGAATTTTAATTACGTTTTTTGGAGGATTAACAATATATTTTAACAACCCTGTTTTTATTTACATCAAACCTACGATTATAAATATATTGTTTGGTTTTGCTTTGATATTTGGAAAATATTTTACAAATGAGCCAGTTCTAAAAAAAATAATGGGAAAATCAGTTTCATTATCAAACGAAGGTTGGGAAATTCTTAACAAAAGATGGATTTATTTTTTCTTTGGACTCGCAATACTAAATGAATTAGTTTGGAGAACACAGTCAGAAGAGTTTTGGGTAAATTTTAAAGTTTGGGGTTTATTACCTATAACATTTATTTTTACAGGGTTTCAGATAGGATTAATTAACAAATACAAAACTAATGAATAATAACTTAAAACTAGTTATAAATAATGTTAACAACAAAAAGTTAGAGGATAAACATTTTTTTGAAAAACACGAATTAAAAATTATTTTAGATTTATATGCTAAAATGGTTTCAGAGGGATCGTGGAAAGACTATGGACTTAGTATATCTAGCAAGCAGGTAGGCTTCAGTGTTTTTAAAAATGCAGCTGAAAACGCACTTTATAAAATATGTAAAAATTTTAAACCAAAAAACAAAAATCTTAAATATTTAATTACCGATACTAATGGAAAAATATTAAAAAACTCTTTTGATTTAAATGTGCTTTTGAATAATACTAATTGGAAAAAACTTTAAAAATAAAATTATCTTCTTTGACCAAACAATCTTAAAAGCATAATAAATAAATTAATGAAATCTAGATAAAGAGTTAATGCACCCATCACTGCTTTCTTACCCATTATCTCACCACTATCACTAACTGCATACATATTTTTGATTTTTTGAGTATCATATGCAGTAAGTCCTACAAAAATCAAAACTCCTAAAATTGAGATTACAAAATACATCATCGAAGATTTCATGAAAATATTAACTAATGAAGCAATTATAATTCCAATTAATCCCATCATTAAGAAAGACCCTAATTTAGTTAAATCTCTTTTTGTTGTATAACCATAAATACTCATTGCTCCAAAAGTTGCTGAGCAAATGAAGAATACTCTAGTTACACTCATTCCAGTATAAATTAATAAAATTGAAGATAGCGATAAACCCATTAATGCAGCAAAGACCCAAAAAGTTGTCTGAGCTTTTGATACACTCATTTTATTAATTCCAAAACTCATATAAAAAACAATCCCTAATGGGGCCAACATAACAATCCACTTAAGTCCAGACATGTAAATAGCATTTCCCATTTGAGTAAGACCTATAATCGATCCAGCATCATTTGTTACTACTGACATTTTGAAGGTTAAAAGAGCAATTATACCAGTTAATAATATTCCTGTTGCCATGTAGTTGTACACTTTAAGCATGTAGGCTCTTAAGCCTTCATCCATTACTACTGTTGACTGTTGAGCTGCTGCTGCTCTACCTAGAATACCTTTCTTATCAAATTCCATAATGGACTATATATAATATTCTTTTACTAATTATTCAAGATACCTTAAAAGATTAATAAAAAATTAACACTACAAAACCTCAATGAATTACAAAAAATTAGGAAAAACAGATCTAGATGTAAGTACAATTTGCCTCGGAACAATGACGTGGGGTGAACAAAACACCCAAGATGAAGGGTTCGAGCAAATGGATTATGCTTTAGATCAAGGTGTTAATTTTTGGGATACTGCAGAAATTTACTCTATTCCTCCAAGAGAAGAAACTTTTGGTAAAACAGAAGAAATTATTGGTCATTGGTTTGAAAAGACAAAAAAAAGAGACAAAGTAATTCTTGCTTCAAAAGTTTGTGGGCCCATGAGAGAATATGTTAGAGGTGGTGGAAATCAATTTGGTAAAAAAAATATTACAGAAGCTTTAGAAGGAAGCTTAAGAAGATTAAAGACAGATTATATTGATTTATATCAACTTCACTGGCCCGAAAGAAATACAAACTTTTTTGGTAAATTGGGATACGAACATAGTGATGATAGTGAGTGGACTAAATTTGAAGATATTTTAGAAAATCTAAAGAAATTTATAGATCAGGGAAAAATAAGATATGTTGGTTTATCTAATGAAACTCCATGGGGCCTATCTAAATTTTTAGAAATTTCTAAAGATAAAAATCTTCCAAGAATGCTTTCAGTTCAAAACCCATATAATTTACTAAATAGATCTTATGAAGTAGGCCTGGCTGAAATGTCAGTGAGAGAACAATCAGGACTTTTAGCTTACTCTCCTCTTGCTTGTGGTTATCTTTCAGGTAAATATAGAAATAATCAATTACCTGAAAAATCTAGAATTGCTCTCCACAAAGATTTCTGGACAAGATATAGTAAGCCTAATGCAGGTAAAGCAATCGATGCTTATTATAAGGTGGCCAAAAAGTATAAATTGGACTTAGCTCAGATGTCTTTAAAATTTTTGGAAATTCAACCTTTTGTGACTTCTGTTATAATTGGCGCTACTACAATGGAGCAGTTGAAAACTAATATAGAAAGTGTAAACATAAAATTGACAGAAGAAATAATAAATGAAATTAACGAAGTACAAAAAATTTATCCAAATCCATGTCCATAATTAAAAAAATTATACTTTTATCAATATTCATTCCAATCATTTCTGTATCGAATTCTTTTGCAGAAGATTTAAAAAGGGTTGGTAAATTTAAAGATTGGGAAGTAATGGTAATGTCAGAAGCTTCAGGCAAAGTATGTTTTGCTCAGTCAACTCCGGTCTTACAAGCACCAAAGAAGAATAATAGGGATGCAAGATTATTTATAACTTTTAGACCTGCTGAAAAAATTTCAAATGAAATAAGTGCAACAGCGGGATATGAATTTAATAAAAATAATACTGTTTTAGCAACCTCTGGAAATAACAAATTTAAGTTTGATATTAAACAGCAAGGTTTTGCTTGGATGACAAGTAATAAAAAAGAAAATATTATGGTTAAAGTGATGAAAAAAGGATCAAGAATTATGCTTACTGGTTACAATGAAAAAGGATCTCAAACCATAGATCATTACTCACTACTTGGTTTTACAAAAGCGTATAATACTGCAAAAAAAGCCTGCAGTTAATTAATGAAATCCAAAAAAAGAATTGTCTTAGCTTACTCAGGCGGTCTAGATACATCAATAATTCTTAAATGGCTTCAAGAAAATTATAATGCTGAAGTAATTTGTTATACCGCAGATATTGGCCAGAAAATTAATCATAAAAAAATTATATCTAATGCCAAAAAGTTTGGAGTGAAAAATTTAATTATAAAAGATCTAAAAGATATTTTTGTAAAAAATTATGTTTTTCCTATGATCCGTGGTCATGCTGTCTATGAGGGTGTTTATTTATTAGGAACATCTATTGCAAGACCATTAATTGCAAAAGACCAAATAAGAATAGCAAAAAAATATAAGGCTTATGCAGTATCTCATGGTGCTACAGGAAAAGGGAATGATCAAGTTAGATTTGAACTAGGTTATCATTATTTTGGTCCAAAAATTAAAATTATTGCCCCTTGGAGAATATGGAAATTAAAATCTAGAACAGATTTAATTAATTATGCAAAAAAAAATGGAATACCAATTCCAAAAGATAAAAAAGGAGCTCCACCTTTTTCAATTGATGACAACTTATTTCATACCTCAACTGAAGGTAAAGTTTTAGAAAATCCTAAAAATTCTGCACCAGAGTTTATTCATCAAAGAACTGTTTCACCAGAAAAAGCTCCTACTAAATCAACTTTAGTCTCAATTAGTTTTAGAAATGGTGACCCAATAAGTATCAATGGAAAAAAATTACGTCCCGCTAAATTACTTGAAAAACTTAATCAACTAGCTGGAAAAAATGGAATTGGTAGAGTTGATCTTGTTGAAAATAGATTCTTAGGAATAAAATCAAGAGGTGTTTATGAAACTCCAGGAGGAACCTTATTAATTCTTGCTCATAGAGCAATTGAATCTGTTACATTGGACAAAGAAACAATGCATAAAAAAGATAGTATAATGCCAAGATATGCTGAACTAATTTACAACGGTTATTGGTATTCAAAAGAAAGATTTAGATTACAAAAAATTATAGATTCAAGAAAAAATAAAGTTAACGGTACTATTAAATTAAAACTTTATAAAGGGAACATTACAATCGAATCAAGAGTTACAAAAAGTAAAGCTTATTCTATAAAAAAGGTTTCTTTTGAAGAAAATAAATCATTTAATAAATCAAATGTTGAAAGATTTATAAATTTTCATAAAAAAAAGTTAAAAAATTAGCAATCCATAACTGGACAATTTGTCATTTGTATATATCAATATATCGAATACCAGTAGATTATGAATAGTTTAAAAAAATGGATGCAAGACTCAGCAAACATTCTGTTTGATGATAGCAAAAATGATCTCAGATCTCTGCCAAAATCTGTAAGATTACAAATCTTATTAGTATTAAGTTTTATATGGACGACTGTTTTTAGTTTATATGTTTTTTCTTATACGACTTTCGCTTTTGGTTGGGCTGGGCTTTACGTTGCGCATGTTGGATTAATTTTTGCTGTTTATATGACTTTCAAACACTTTCACAAAGCAGAAGAGCAGTCGGCTAGCGTATTCAAGACTAAAAATTTCGATCCATTTAAAATAATGGTTATAGTATTTGTTGTTGTTTTTATTTTTGTGTTCTCAAAGGGAATTGAGGTTTTAACAAGTCCTAATCCAAGTTCATATTCAATACCTTATGATGGTCCATCAAAATCAGTATTTGAAAAATGGCTGCCATTTAGTAAAGTTAAGTAATGGAAAAGATTGCTAAAAATTTACAGCTAATTTTAATGTGTATTATTTTAATAAGCACAGTGATTGCGGTTGGTATAGAAATTAAAAATATGTTTCTTAATCAATCAATAACTTTAGCTGATTTATTATTAATGTTTCTATATCTAGAGGTTTTAGCAATGGTTAGAGTTTTTTGGGATCAACAATCAATCAGTATAACTCTTCCACTTTTAATCGCTATCACTGCCCTTGCACGATTTATTATTCTACAAGGAAAAGAAATGGATCCTACTGCACTTGTTTATGAGGCTGTTGCTATAGTTCTTATTGCAGCTGCAATTGTGATCTTAAGATTAAGACATAGTGATAAGTTAGGTCTAAAAAAGAAAAAAAGTAAATAAATTTCATGAACTTTGGAACGTCAAGGGCTTCGGCCATTGTAAAGCTAAATAATTTTGTTGAGCAAAATTTATTTGAATATTCAAGATTAAGAAATTTTGATTATGGTCCTAATAATAGATCAAATATTTCATGCCTTTCACCCTACATTACTCATGGTGTAGTTTCTGAGTTAGAAATAATTAAAAAATCATTAAATAAATTCTCATTTTCAAAAAATGAAAAATTCATTCAAGAGGTTCTTTGGAGAACATATTGGAAAGGTTGGTTAGAACTCAGACCCACTGTTTGGACAGATTACTTAAATGAATTAAAAAAAATTCGTGAAGAATTTAGAGATAATGCTGATTATAAAAAAGCTATTGAAGGAAATACAAATATAGATTGCTTTAATGAGTGGGTAAATGAATTAAAAGAGAATAACTATTTGCATAATCACACAAGAATGTGGTTTGCAAGTATTTGGATTTTTACTTTAGAGCTTCCCTGGCAATTAGGGGCTGAATTTTTTTTGAAACATTTATACGATGGAGATGCCGCAGCCAATACTTTAGGGTGGAGATGGGTTGCTGGAATTCAAACACAAGGTAAAAATTATTTAGCTAGTGAATGGAACATTAAAAAATTTACCAACAACAGATTTAACAATATCAAACTTAATGAAAATGCTCCTCCAATAACAAGCAATAAAACTTACGCTGCATCAAAATTGGAATTTAACAATCCACAAAATCTTGAAGAAAAAAATCTTCTTATTTTTGAGAATAATTTATCTTTTGAAATAGGTGATTTTAAAGATCA
>QCJE01000011.1 GCA_003216235.1 Pelagibacteraceae bacterium AG-404-P07 | reverse complement strand
GCCTATTATTAAGTCCTTAATAATTTTTAATCATGAACATACAAGAACTAAAACTAAAATCATCTGAACAGCTTATTACACAAGCAGAAGAACTTGGAATAGAAAATGCTAGTACTTTAAGAAAGCAGGAAATTCTTTTTGCTATCTTGAAAAAAGTAGCCGAAAAAGAAGAAATTACTGGTGCTGGTGTATTGCAACTTTTACAGGATGGGTTTGGATTTTTAAGAGCAATGGAGTCGAATTATCTTCCTGGACCAGATGATATTTATATAAGCCCAAGTCAGATAAGAAAATTTGGTTTAAGGACTGGAGACACGGTAGAAGGACCAGTGAGAGCTCCAAAAGAAGGTGAAAGATATTTTGCACTTCTTCAAGTAAGTAAAATAAATTTTGAAGAACCAGAAAAATCTAGACACAAAATTGCCTTTGATAACTTAACACCCTTATATCCAGACAAACAATTAGTCATGGAAGTGGAGACAACTAAAATTGACAAAAAACAGGATCTAACACCGAGATTAATAGATCTTGTAAGCCCAATTGGTAAAGGGCAAAGATCAATAATTATTTCGCCTCCAAAAGCTGGTAAAACTATGATTTTACAAAGCATTGCAAACTCTATAGCTAAGAATTATCCAGAATGTTATTTGATGGTATTGTTAATTGATGAAAGACCTGAAGAAGTAACAGATATGCAAAGAACAGTTAAAGGTGAAGTAATTAGCTCTACATTTGATGAACCTGCACAAAGGCACGTTGCTGTTGCAGAAATGGTTATAGAAAAAGCAAAAAGATTAACAGAACATAAAAAAGATGTTGTAATTTTATTAGACTCAATTACGAGACTAGGAAGAGCTTACAACGCTGTTATTCCAAGTTCTGGTAAAGTTTTGACAGGTGGTGTTGATGCAAATGCCTTACAGAGACCAAAGAGATTTTTTGGTGCAGCACGAAATATAGAAGAAGGTGGATCTTTAACGATTATCTCTACAGCTTTAATAGACACCGGAAGCAGAATGGATGAGGTAATTTTTGAAGAGTTTAAAGGCACAGGTAACAGTGAAACAGTTTTAGATAGAAAAATTGCAGATAAAAGAATTTATCCAGCTATAGATATAACAAAGTCTGGTACCAGAAGAGAAGAATTATTATTTGAAAAAGACGATCTTCAAAAAATGAATGTTTTAAGAAGAATAATTGCACCCATGGGAACTATGGACGCAATAGAGTTTATTAGTTCAAAATTAAAGGATACAAAAAATAATGCTGAGTTTTTCAATTCTATGAATAAACCAGCATAGTTCTAAATGTCTTTAAATGACAACAATCAAAAAACCTTGATTGAAAGAGCTTTAGATTTTCATAAAAACGGTAAAATAAATGAAGCAATTAGTTTATATTTAAAATTAATTAAAAATGAAAAAAACAATCCTCAGCTTTTATTTTTATTAGGGACTGCTTATGTACAATCAGAAAAAACTGAAGAGGGTATTAATTATTTAGAAAAATCCTTGTCAATAAAACCTGATAATGCTTCAGCACATAGTAATTTAGGAAATGCATTAAAAAATCTTAATCGTTATGATGAAGCTCTTGAAAGTTTTGATAAAGCTATTGAGATAAACCCTAATTTTGCTGATGCTTATAGCAATCGAGGAGTTATTCTTCAAGAAATGAGGCGTCATGATGAAGCGCTACAGAGTTACAATAATGCAATTAAAATTAATCCTAATCATTTTTTTTCTCATGGTAATAGAGGAATTACATTAAAAGATCTTAATCGTTATGATGAAGCTCTTAATAGCTACGATAGAGCTATCGAAATAAATCCTAATTTTGTTGAAGCATATAATAATAAAGGAAATGCACTTAAAGATCTTAAACGTTATGAAGAGGCTCTTGATAATTATAAGAGGGTATTCGATTTAAAACCTGAATATGAATATAATTTAGGCAGAGTTTTGCATTTCAGCATGATCATATGTGATTGGAAGAATTATGATGAATTGAGTAAAAAAATAAATATTGGTCTTCAAAAAAAAACAAAAGTAATGGAACCATTTTCTTTTTTAGGAATATCTGACAATCCCGAACATGCTAGAAATTTATCGGAAATTTTTGTTAAAAATAAACTAATAAAAAATTTTGAAGTTAAGCCAATTACCAAAAAGTATAATCATAAAAAGCCAAGAATTGGTTATTTTTCTGGTGATTTTCACGATCATCCAGTTCTTCAGTTAATGATGGATGTTTTTAAAAACCACGATAAATCAAAATTTGATATATTTGGCTTTTCACACGGTATAGAAAAAAATGATAAGTGGAGAATTGAAGTAATTAAATATTTTAATCAATTTAAAGATATTAACAAAATTTCTGATAAAGAGGTCCTAGATATTACCCGGGATATAGAGTTAGATATTGCAATAGATTTATCTGGATTGACTGGCAACCCACGTAGTGGAATTTTTTCAAATCGAGTAGCACCAATTCAAATTAATTATTTAGGATATCCAGGAACAATAGGAGCTGATTATATGGATTATATAATTGCCGATGAAACAATAATTCCAAAAGAAAATTTTAAATATTACTTTGAAAAAGTTTTATATTTACCTGATTGTTATCAACCAAATATGGAGTTTAGGGATATATCGAAAAAAGAATTTAAACGTAGTGATTTTGGACTTCCAGAGAGAGCATTTATTTACTGTAGCTTCAACAATAATTATAAAATTACCCCTTATATATTTGAAATATGGATGAAAATATTAAACAATGTACAAAATAGTGTTCTGTGGATTTTAAAATCAAATGAAAAAGCAACATTAAATTTAAAAAAGGAAGCAGAAACAAAAGGTGTCAATCCTAATAGAATTATATTAGCAGATCATTTACCAAACGATGAACATTTAAAACGTATAAAACTAGCAGACCTATTTTTAGATACATTTCCGTATAGTGCACATACAACAGCAAGTGATGCTGCTAGAATGGGTACTCCAATAATTACTTTAAAAGGTAATTCATTCCAATCTAGAGTAGGTGCAAGTATACTAAATTGTATCGGAATGAATGAGCTTATAACCAATAACAAAAAAGATTATCAAGATCTTGCGATTGAATTAGGTATAAATTCTGAAAAATTTAATAAACTTAAAGATTCGTTTAAGAATTCTGTTAAAACTTCACCATTATTTGATTGTGATAAATTTACTAAAAATTTGGAAGATCTTTACTTAAAGATATTACAAAATTAAATACTTTCTTCTAAATTTCCTTTATAATTTGTGGTAAGATCTTTTTATAATGACAATTTATGCTTTATCATCAGGATCTGGGTTGTCGGGGGTGGCGATTATCAGAATTTCTGGCCGTGAAGCTTCAAATGTTATTAAAGCACTTACATCGAGAGAAATTCCAAAGCCAAGAATGGCTACACTCAGAAAAATAAACAATATCAACACTTCTGAGCTTATCGATGAAGGCATAATTTTATGGTTTCCAGGGCCTGAGAGCTACACAGGCGAAGATATGGCTGAAATTCATATCCATGGGGGTAAAGCCGGCATTTTGGCAGTTCAAAATGAGATTTCAAAAGTGAAAAATTGTAGGTTAGCTGACCCAGGCGAATTTACAAAACTTGCTTTTCAAAATGGGAAGATCAATTTATTAAAAGCTGAGAGTATTGCTGATTTGATTTCAGCTGAAACCGAAATGCAAAGATCACAAGCAGTAAAAATAATGGAAGGTAAATCTTCCGATAAATTTAATGAGTTGAGAGATAAATTATTAAAAATTTTATCATTTATTGAAGCTAAGATAGATTTTCCTGAAGAAGATCTTCCGGAGGAAAATTTAAAAAGGATAAAACAAGATTCTTTAAATGTTTTAAATGAAATTAATAAAATTCTTAATGATAAAAAGGTTGGAGAAATAATACGGGACGGTTTTAAAATTGCAATCGTAGGACCAACAAATGCCGGTAAATCAAGTCTATTAAATAACTTATCTAACAGAGAGGTCGCTATAGTTTCTGAAATTGCGGGAACTACACGAGATGTTGTTGAGGCACATTTAAATCTAGATGGATATCCAGTTATTATTTCAGATACTGCAGGCATAAGAGACTCAAAGGATGAGATTGAAAAAAAAGGAATTAAATTATCTCTAAAAAAAGCTGAAAATGCTGATTTAAAATTAGTAGTAGTTGATGCTAAAAGTATTGATTTAAGCGGTTTTTTGGATGATTTGTTAAAAAATGATGCAATTTTGGTCGTTAACAAATCAGATCTCCTTAAAAAAAAATTAAATCCAAAAATTCTTAAACACAATCATGTTCTAATTTCATTAAAAGACAATTTAAATATAGATGTGTTAATAAAAAAAATTAAGAATAGTTTAAAAAAGAAATTTATAGCCGAAGAGGATATTTTAATTACCCGAGAAAGACATAGACAACATTTAGCTCAGTGCGCAGATCATTTGAAAATTTTTTTACATAAAAATGATAAAAAAGATTTCGACAAAGCTGCTGAAGATTTGAGATTAGCCACTAGACATTTAGGCATGATTGTTGGAAAAATCGATGTAGAGGAGATATTAGGTAGCATTTTCAACGATTTTTGTATTGGTAAATAATAACGATTTTCCTGTATTTTTAAGCCTTTTTTTATTATTTTCGTTGATAAATATAGCTTAATTAAGAAATAAAACTCAATTCTTGTAAATATTGTAATCGAATATAAATTTACATCATGAAAAAAGATTTATCTTTTGATGTGGTAGTAATCGGTGGAGGCCATGCAGGTTGTGAGGCAGCAGCAGCTTCTGCACGACTTGGAATTAACACTGCCCTATTTACTCACAACAAAAATACCATAGGTGAAATGTCATGTAATCCTGCTATTGGTGGCTTAGGTAAAGGTCATCTAGTGAGAGAAATTGATGCTTTAGATGGGGTTATGGGTGAAGTAGCTGACAAGTCTGGAATACAATTTAGATTGTTGAATAGAAGTAGAGGACCAGCAGTAAGAGGACCAAGAACACAGTCTGATAGATCATTATATCGTAAATTTATGCAAGAAAAACTTGTAAACTACTGTAATTTAAGCATTTTTTCAGATCCTGTAATTATGTTTATTTTCACAAATAATACAATAAGTGGATTTGTAACACAAAAAGGTAACAAAGTAAGTTGTAGTAAGTTAATTTTAACAACCGGCACATTTTTAAATGGGTTGATACATATTGGTGATGAGAAAACGCCTGCAGGTAGATTTAATGAAAAACCAACTACTGGTTTGAGTGAACAGCTAAAGAAATATAATTTTAAAATGGGTAGATTAAAAACTGGAACACCGCCAAGGCTAGATTCTAGAACTATTAATTTTAAAAACTTGGATAAACAATTTGCGGATGATGATCCTTATTTTTTTTCTTTTTTATCAAAAAAAAATTTAAATAAACAAGTGTCGTGCTCAATGACCTATACCAATGAAAAAGTTCATAAAATTATTGAAAAGAATTTATCCAAAAGTGCAATGTACTCCGGTAGCATTCAGGGTGTTGGTCCGAGATATTGTCCTTCAATAGAAGATAAAATAGTAAAATTTGCCGATAAGACTAGGCATCAAATATTTTTGGAGCCTGAGGGGCTAAATGATCATACAATTTATCCAAATGGCATATCAACATCTCTACCTGAGGTTGTGCAATACGAAATAATGAATAATATCAATGGTTTAGAAAATGTTAAAATAATAAGGCCAGGATATGCAATTGAATACGATTATATTGATCCTAGAGAGTTGTTTTTGACATTAGAGACAAAAAAAATTAAGAATTTATACCTAGCGGGTCAAATTAACGGAACTACTGGATATGAAGAGGCTGCAGCCCAAGGTCTTATAGCTGGGATTAACGCTGCTCTTTCTCAAAAAAATATGGAGCCCTTTATTTTAGACCGATCTGATGCTTATATTGGTGTAATGATTGATGATCTGGTCACAAAGGGTGTTGCTGAACCATATAGAATGTTCACTTCACGAGCAGAATATAGATTAAGTCTTAGATCTGACAATGCGGACCTTAGACTTACTCACAAAGGAATTAAGCTTGGACTAATATCAGAGGTAAGAAAACGGATCTTTGAGGATAAATTTGAGAAATTGAGCAAAATTTCATTACAAATGGCTAATTTAAATATTTCCCCATCTAAAGCAGATAAGTTTGGTATTAAAATTGCGAAAGACGGGATTTTTAGATCCGCTGAAGAAATTCTAACACAAAAAAATGTAAATATGAAAAAAATTAGAGAGATTTGGCCTGAAATTTTATATAACGGTAGTGAAATTGATCAACAAATTGAAATTAACTCCCATTATAGGGGTTATCTAAAAAAACAAAAGGCCGATATTCTAGCTTTTAAAAGAGATGAGAATTTAATAATCCCTGATAATATCGATTATGATCAATTCTCAGGTCTTTCTAACGAGGTTAAAGCTAAATTTAAAGAAATAAGGCCTAAAACTATGGGTCAAGCACTGAGAATCGATGGAATTACGCCTGCAGCTGTATATATTTTGTTGTCACACGTCAAAAGAAAGTCTATTAAGCATATAGCTTAATGGATAATCAAATATTTAATTCTTACTCTAAAATATCAAACTTGAATGTTTCACGTGAAACTTGTAATGAGCTTGAAAGTTTAATTTCAATGATACAAGAAAAAAATAAAGAAATTAACATAATAAGCAGAGAAATGCTTGAAAAAGAGCATATAAGAGAAAGACACATTATAGATTCAGCACAAATAATTGATTTTGTTGATTTAAATTGCAATACAACCTGTGATATAGGTACTGGAGGGGGAATGCCAGGCCTTATAGTGGCAATCGTGATGAAAAAAATAAAAAATGATATGAAAATTAACTTATATGAAAAAAGTTACCACAAGAGTGTATTTTTGAAAGAAGTATCAAAAAAATTAAATTTAAACACTGATGTAATTCAAAAAGATATTTTTAAAGTTAAAAATATTGAGACAGGAACAATAATGTCCAGAGCTTTTAAACCAATGCCAGCAATTCTTGATTTAGTAAATCAAAATTTTAAAAAATATAAAAATATAATTTTATTCATGGGCAACTCAGGAAGAAAAATTCTAAGCGATACACTTAAAGTGTGGGATTTGGATTATGAAGAAAAAAAAAGTTTAACCAATGATAATTCATTTATATTAAACATAAGAAAGATTAAAAAAAAAATTTCATGAAAATAATATCAATAATAAATCAAAAGGGTGGGGTTGGTAAAACAACAACAGTTATTAATTTGGCCTCAGCATTATCTCAACAAGACAAAAAAATTTTAGTAATCGATTTAGATCCGCAAGGAAATGCTACAACAGGATTAGGATTATCTAATACTGAACAATCAGATCAAACGATATATGGAATTTTGAATGGAACAATGAAAATCTCTGATGTAATCAAAAAAACTAAATTTGAGAATTTAGATCTAATTTCATCCAACGTAGATTTGTCAGGACTAGAGGTTGAAACTGCTGGTGATAATGATAGAGCCTTCATTCTGAAGAGCAAATTAAGTGCTTACTTAAACGATTCTAGAGCATTGTATGATTATATTCTAATAGACTGTCCGCCATCATTGAGCTTGTTAACCGTGATGGCCCTTGTATCTTCTAATTCACTTTTGGTTCCCCTTCAAACAGAATTTTTTGCTTTAGAGGGTTTAACCCAACTAATGAAAACTATTGATAGAATAAAAGTTAATCTAAATCCAGATTTATCAATACAAGGAATACTTTTGACTATGTATGATAGAAGAAATAAATTATCTGCTCAAGTAGAAGAAGAAGCAAGAAATTATTTTAAAGACAAAGTCTACCAAACAGTAATTCCAAGAAATGTTAGATTATCTGAGGCACCATCTCATGGAGTTCCAGTTTTAATATATGATAAAAATTGTCCAGGAAGTAGATCATACTATAGTTTTACAGATGAATTCATTGTTCAAGAAGATAAAATGGGGAGTGCTGCTTAATGAATTCAAAAATAAAAAAAGGTTTAGGTAGGGGCTTATCATCACTAATTGGAGAAACAAATGTTGAAACAAAAACTAATAAATTATCTTTAAGTGATATAATTCCAAATAAATTCCAGCCACGTAAAAATTTTGATGAGGAAAATTTAAGTGATTTAACAAAATCTATAAAAGAAAGAGGCGTTATCCAACCTATTATAGTCAGAAAGTCAAATTCTGAAGATTCTAAATTTGAAATTATTGCAGGTGAAAGAAGATGGTTAGCTGCGAGAAAAGCTGGTCTTCATGAAATCCCTGTTGTATTAACAGAAGCAGATGATTTAAAATCATTAGAGTTTGCAATTGTTGAAAATGTTCAGAGACATGATTTAAATCCATTAGAAGAAGCTCAGGGTTATAAAAGATTAATAGATGATTTTTCTTACGATCAAGAAAAAGTGTCCAAGTTTATTGGAAAAAGCAGAAGTTATATAACAAACTCTCTCCGATTACTTAATTTACCTCTAGAAGTATTAAAATTTGTAGAAGAAAAAAAAATTAGCTCAGGACACGCTAAAATATTAGTTGGTTTAGATAATGCTTTCTTTGTAGCTAATAAAATTATTGAAAAAAAACTATCTGTAAGACAGGCAGAGAATTTTGTAAAAATTTTTAAAAAAAAGGGATCTATAAGCAAATCCATTGATCCAAATATAAAGAATTTAGAGCTAAATATAAGTGATAAAATTGGATTATCAGTTTCTATAAAAAACAATAAAAAAAATAAGGGGACTATAACTTTTGTTTACCATGATTTAGATCAATTAAATAAAATAATAGATGTTATTAAAGCGAACTATTAGTCTCTAATGTTTTTTCTAAAATAAAATTTGTGAGTAAAAGTGTAGATGCATTAGGGTTTTTTTTGATTTGATATTCAAGTTCGTTAGTATCCATGATTAAATCTTTTATTTTCTCAAAGTTCCAAATTTTTGCTTGTTGTTTAACTATATCTTTTTCTTTCCAAAAAATTGGCGGTTTATAAGATGATATAACTTGTTCTATGTTATTATTTTTAGTTGTTTCTGATTTGATGTTCAATAATCTTTTTAACTTGAATAAATAAGTTCTTACAATCTGTATACAATCATCTGAAGCAAAATTATTTTCATTTAGAATATATAAAGTTTTTTTTTTATTTTGAGCTAACGAGTTATCTACCAACTCAGAAATATTATAATTTTCTGCTAAATTAGTTAAATTTAATATTTCTTTTATTTCTATTTTTTTTTTATTTGTAGAAAAATATTGTAACTTATTTAATTCATTTTTTAAATTAATTCGATCTCCTTTTGCTCTCTCAATCATAATATTTATGATTTGTTGTGAAAGGATAATTTTGTTTTTATTAAGAAAATCTTTAATGATTACATTTAACGTTTGGTAATTGTCTTCATAAACTGGAATACAAACTGTTTCATTTTGTTTTTCAAAAAAATTTCTCAATTTAGATTTTTTTTCCAGAGTAGAAGCTTTTAATATTATTGAAATATCTTTTATGTCTTTACTGATGATCTCTTCAATTATCTTAAAAATTTTATCTGTAACTCTTGAAATAATTATTAGTTTTTTATCATCAAAAAAAGATCTGCTTAAAATATCTTCCTCAAAATTATCTGAGTTTTGTAGTATTTCATTTTCATCATAATTATAGATATTTTCGAAGAGTATTGGTTTTAGATTATTCTCAATAATTTCTTCAACAAAACCCTTGTTATTTCCATAGATTAAAAAAAATCTATAACTATTAAGTTTTATATTTTTGAGTTCGAATGTTTTAAAAATCATCTATAAGTTAATATAAACAATTAAATCATCTATAATTTTTTTAATTAGATTATTTTGAACATCTTTTTGATAAACAGATAAATCATATTTGTTCTCAATATTATTATAATTAAAGCTTTCATTAAATGATTTTTTTTTATCTACTTTACCTTGATCTTTAATTAAAATTGTAACAGTAACGTTTGTCTTATATGTAGCTGGTTGTCCTTGGGCATCTTTAGATGATACGATAATTGTTTCTGAGCTGTTGATTGAAATTTCTTTATCAGAAACCTTATTTGTTTCATTAAGGTTTAAAGAAGAAATAATTTTTCTATTAATTTTAATGTCCCCAGATAATTTAATTTTACTAAATTCAAATTGAATTAAATTTGTATTATATAATTTCTGATACCCACAGGCAGATAGAAAAAGGAATAAAATTAAAATTTTTTTCATTAATTCACTATAATATTTATTAACCTTTCTTTTACATAAATTGTTTTAGAAATTTTTTTACCTTTTATATATTTTTGGATTATGTCTAATTCTTTAATTTTTGCCAGTATTTCATTTTCTTCAATTTTCTTATTTATTGTTATATTACCTCTTTTTTTTCCATTTATTTGGATAACAATTTCTTTTTTATCTGTTTCTAAAAATTCTTTTTTAATTTTTGGCCACACAAAATTCTCTGAATTTATACTCCGTAAACATTCATTTGCTAAATGTGGTATTACAGGTGAAACAACTGTTAGGATTTTTTCAAAATTTTCTTTTAAATTTTTATAATTTTTTTTATTTTCGGAAATTTTATTGTAATAGTGAAAAATATCGTGGAATACAGCTATTATTACATTATATCTAAATTTTTCTAGAGCTGAATTAATTTTTTCGATTGATTGATTTGTAAATATTTCTATTTCATTATCTGTTATCTGATCAGGTTCACTTTTAATTATATCGATAATATTTTGACTCATTATCCAAAATTTTTGGATAAATTTATAAGCAGAGGTCATACCAGTTTCTGACCACTGTATATCCTTTTCAGGAGGACTATCAGATAATATGAATAGTCTAACTGCGTCTGCTCCATATGCTTCAATCATTTTTTCTGGATCAATGGTATTTTTTTTAGATTTGGACATTGATTCAGAGGCTCCTACAGTTACTTTTTCTGAAGGTTTATTTTTAATAAAAAAATTCTTTCCATCATCAGAAAAAACATCTTCTGGATTGACCCAATTATCTTTTTGATCTTTATAAGTTTGATGACAAACCATTCCTTGAGTAAATAATCCCTTAAATGGTTCTTTTAAATTAAATTCATTGTTATTTAAGTTGATGGCTCTTGTAAAAAATCTTGAATATAACAGATGTAGTATTGCATGTTCTACTCCCCCGATGTACTGATCTACAGGCATCCAATAGTCTATTTCACTTTTATTAAATGAGTGGTTAGTTTCTTTTGAAGAGCAAAATCTTAAAAAATACCAAGAGGAGTCTACAAAAGTATCTAGAGTATCTGTTTCTCTTGTGTAATTTTTCCCATTTATATTAACTTTTTTCCATTCATTAGCAGAATCAAGAGGATTTCCTTTAGTTTTCAAATTTATTTTATCAGGCAGTAAAATTGGCAGATCCTTTTCAGGAATTTTATGTATTTGATTTTTTTCATCATAAGCTATTGGGATTGGGCATCCCCAATATCTTTGTCTTGAAACACCCCAATCTTTAAGTCTATAATTTATTTTTTTATCACCAATATTTTTTTCTTTTAAAATTTCGATTGTTTTAAGAATTGATTCTTCAGGCACTTTTAGGTCATTTAAAAAGTTAGAATTTATTATTACACCACCCCCAGTATAAGCTTCATCTTTAACTTTATATTCATCGCTTTCACCAGCTGGTTTTACAACAGTTTTTATTTTTAGGTTATATTTTTTTGCAAAATCAAAATCTCTTTGGTCATGCGCAGGACATCCAAAAACAGCACCGAACCCATAATCCATTAACACAAAATTTGCAAAATATACTGGAACTTTTTCTTTTTCATTTAAAGGATTGATAGCTAAAAGTTTTGTTTTAAAGCCAATCTTTTCAGCTTGAGCAATAGACTCCTCTGTAGTGCCTGTCTTTGAACATTCTTCTTTGAAAGATGTAAATTTTTTATCTTCTTCATATAATTTTGATAATGGGTGATCCACAGATAATGCCAAAAAAGAGAAACCAAAAAGTGTATCTGGTCTTGTTGTATAACATTTGATTGATTTAACATTTTCTGATCCTTCAATTTTAAAATCAATTTCACAGCCAAAAGATTTTCCAATCCAATTCTTTTGCATTATCTTAACTTTTTCGGGCCATTGATCTAAAGTATCTAAATTTGCAAGCAATTCTTCAGCAAAACTTGAAATTTTAAAGAACCATTGATTTAATTTTTTTCTTTCAACTATTGCGCCTGAACGCCAACCTTTACCATTGATCACTTGTTCATTTGCAAGCACTGTTTGATCCACAGGATCCCAATTTACATAGCTTTCTTTTCGATATACAAGACCTTTATCATAAAGTTCTAAAAAAATTTTTTGTTGGTGTTTGTAATAATCAGGTGAACAAGTTGAAATTTCTCTTTCCCAGTCAATAGACAGTCCTAGTTTTTTTAATTGGTTTTTCATTGTATTGATATTTTCTTCTGTCCAATCTTTTGGATTCAAGTCATTTTGTTTTGCAGCATTTTCTGCTGGCATGCCAAATGAGTCCCAACCCATGGGATGTAAAACATTAAAACCTTGTAAAGATTTATGCCTAGCTAGAACATCACCGATTGTATAATTTCGAACATGTCCCATATGAATTTTTCCAGATGGGTAAGGAAACATTTCTAAACAATAAAATTTTTTTCTCTTAGGATCTGCTTTTACTTTAAAAGAATTATTTTTTCCCCAGTGTTCTTGCCACTTTTTTTCTACAAGTTTAAAGTTATATCTACTCAACTTAGTTTATTCTTTTGATGGAACTATATCGTAATTTTTATCTTTAGCCCTTTTTTTTCCATCTTGCTTTTTGATTTGGGCGGCCTTTTTTAAAACTGCTAATTTAATATCATTATTAATATTAGATTTAATCAGCTGAGTATTACAATTTGAATTTTGATTACAAATTTTTTTATAAACTTTTACATCAATGCCATCAGCTCTAATCTCATTTGACAAAAAATTTACCATAATTTTAATTGACTCACTTGAGTCTAGATCGTCCGAGTACCAATCTGTTATGATAATCCCACCCCCATAATCAGCTGTCGATAACGGAACAAAATCTAAAATTTCTAAAGTAGCTCTCCACATTTCATTAGAAGTTGCAAAATCAAAATTGCCTGAACCACCTTTTTTTCCTCCTAAGGTGATACCTCTACCTTCCTCAATATTTCTTTTTCGCATATCAGCGTCATTAATTGGACTATCTTTAACATCTGGTGGATCCCAAGAACCACAGGACTGTAAAATAATAAATATAAAAAAAATTGAAATTTTTTTACAAAAATTTGGGCTAATTTTTTTTGAAAACATTAGAAATATATAAATACTTGTAATTTTATTTAAATAAAAACTTAAGATATAATCATAAAAAAAATGACTGTTTTATGAGCTTTTTGATCGTTATTTGTGTTGTAAAAATATCACAAAAAGTCAAAAAAAAGGGGCTATAGGGGTTTTTTGTTACTTATTACTGCCAACTTAGAATAAAAATCGCCTGTTCATATTATTATTAATAATAAAAAAGGAGAAAATATGAAAAACTTAAAAAAAGTAGGTCTTTCAGCTTTAGCTGGATCACTTGTAGCTTTCTCTGCTAACGCAGTAGAAATGAGTGTATCAGGTACAGCAGAAGTAACTTACACAACAACTAACGGTACTGACGCATCAACTGGTAACCCATTTGGATCTAATACTTCATTAGCATTCACAGGTGAAGGTGATGTTGGATTTGGTACTGCTAAAATCGTTAGAACACTAAACGACGGTATTGCTTCTGCTTTATCAGCATGGCAAACAATCGATATGGGTGATATGGGTGTATTATCATTTGACGCTATCGGTGGTGGTTTAGAAGGTACTACAGCTTACGATGATAAACTTCCAACTGCTTACGAAGAAGTATGGACTGGTATATCTGGTACAGGTGTAATTGGTGCTGCTTCAAACGATACATTAGGATACAGCAATACTTTTATGGGTCTTGGTGTTTCTTTAGCAACTACAAAAGGTAACCAAGCTGGAACAGCTGGTGCAACTACAGGTCAAGGATCTGGTGACGGTGGTAACGACGGTGCTGGAGTAACTTACTCTCAGTCTGATTGGCACTTAAGCTACGCTGTACCTTACGTTGAAGGTTTAACTGTTATGTACGGTGAGTCTACTAGAGATTTCGCTGTAGCAACTGAAAATGATGATACATCTTCAGTTGGTCACATTTTATACTCTACAGGTCCAGTATCTGTTGGTTATAGAATGGCTGAGTTCCATGATGGTTCTGCTGGTTCAAACGGAACTAACGTAGAAGCTTACGCTATAGCGTTTAACGTATCTGATGAAATGAAAGTTTCAATTGCTACGCAAGACAGAGAGTACGATGTACCTTCTGGAACAAACGTTACAGAAACATCTGATGCTATCAATGCTTCTTACACAATGGGAGCAATGACTGTTAGAGGTACTTTCTCAGAGTCTAAAGACACAGCTGGTCAAACAGCCGACACTGACGAGCATATGGAACTAAGTTTAGTATTAGCATTCTAATCTAAATAAGTTTTAAAAATATTGAGGCCCCAATTTTATTGGGGCCTTTTTTTTATAGACTATCAATTTTATTAAAAATATCTTTCATATTTTTTTCAAAATTTTTATATGAAGATATAGATTTATTGTACAAGGGTTGTCTAGCTTGAGCTGAACTGACAGTTTTAATAGGTCTTTTATTTTGATAAAAATTCAAACATTCTTTTTCAAAATCTAATTCACAAAAACTAAGCAATTTTTTAATCTCATTCTCTGGATTTGATATAATATTCTCATATTTAATATCATATATTTCTTTACTTAGTTTAGATTTCCATAAATTCATTAATTCCAAATACTCTTTATAAAAAGAAAATAAATCCTCAAAATCATAAGTAAAGTTTAGTCTGTCATCAAAATCATTTTTATATAACGATAAAATGTTATCCTTTGCATTTCTCTGACAATGAATAATTTTTGAATTTGGCATTAAAATTTTTATTATTCCAATCCAAATAAAATTCAGTGGGGCTTTATCTGTATATATTAGTTTGGATGGTTCAAATTTTTCAACGTATTTAATATAATCCTTAGCAATTTGCTCTTTTTTATTTAGATCTAAATTTTTAAATTTGTCACTATTAAAAATATTTTCTGTATAAAAATTTTCAGCAATTATTCTTGTCATATAGTCTAATTCACCACAACCGTAAATTTTTGAATGAGATGATATAATTTGTTCCACCAAGCTGGTTCCAGATCTTGGCAAACCAACTATAAAAATTATTTTTTTTTCTGAATATTTTCTATTAAATTCAAATTTATAATTTAAAAAATATTTTTTTAACTCTTTAAAAGTTTTTAAATCATTAGATGAATTATATTTTATAACTTTTTTTTTTAAATCATTAGCAAGTTTTATATATTTGTAAGAAGCATCAAAATCATCAAAATCTTCATATGCTTTACCAAGTGCAAAGTATAAATGTGACTTTTGAAATTCTTTTAACTTAGTATTATTTATTTTTTCTTCCATCTGTTTTATATGTGGATGATTTTTTGAATATTTTGTTAATCTACTAATCATTTTATCTGCATTTGTGTGGTTGGGAGACAACTTTAATACTATTTCAAAATTCTCTATTGCTTTTTTAAAATCTCCAATACTTTGATACACTAGTCCTAAATTATAATAAGCTTGCATTGCTTTATCATCGATATTTATAGCTTTTTTGAAATTTTTAATTGCATCCTCATAATTATTTAGTTCAAAAAATAAATTTCCATAATTAGTAATCGCATTTACAAAGTCAGGTTTTATTTCTAAGGCTTTTTTATAATTTTTTTCAGCCTCTTCAAAATTTCTCATTGATTTGAAAACATTTCCTAAGTTATTATATGTTGTAATATTTTTATTATCTAAATTTAAACTATGTAAAAATATTTCAATTGCCTTTTTATAATCTCCTAACCCCTGATAAGAAGAGCCTATTAAATTAATCAAAAATATATTATTGGGTAGTTCTAAAAGGAGTTTTTCTGTTTCCTTAATTACATGGTAAAGATTTCCGGCGTTATAGTGATTTAACAGAACCCTAATTTTTTCTTTGATTTTATCTATTTCCATTTAGTTTATACTTTTCTATATAGGATATTGATGCAAAACCATAACAATTAATTTTATTAATCATTTTTAAATTTTTGTTATTGATACCACCCAATGCAATAGTTTTTTTATTAAACTGATTACTTAAGATATTATACTTTATAGGTCCTAAAAAATAATTTCTTTTTTTTATTTTAAATAGAGGAGATATAAATAATTGATCAACATTTTGTTTTTTCTTTTGGTTTATCTCATTTAAATTATGAGCTGAACCAAGAATTATAAAAGTTTTTTTATCAAAAATTTTTGGTAAAGGATCTTTATTAAATGAAGGAATGTATACTCCATCTAAGTGTAAATTTTTTGCTAATTTTAAGTTATTTGCCAAGAAAAATTTTCTTCCTTGTGATTTGCAAAACTTTTTTATTTGCAAAATTTCATTTTTTTCATATTTTTTCAGGTAATTTCTGTAAATAATATGGATATTTTTTTCTAATTTATTAATTAGTGATTTATCAAATTTACTTATAAAATAATAACAAGTTTTATGGATCATATAGTTTCAAATTTAATAAGAATAAAAGAAGAAATAAACTCAAAAAATTTCAAAAATGATGAGAATATATCAATAAAAATCATTGCAGTAAGTAAAACATTTTCAGAAAATAAAATTTATCCATTAATAGAATATGGTCACCATGATTTTGGGGAAAATAAAGTTCAAGAAGCAATGGATAAATGGGTGAAAATAAAAGAACAATTTGGAAATTTAAACCTTCATATGATTGGAAAGCTACAAACAAATAAAGTGAAACAAGCAGTAAAAATTTTTGATTACATTCATTCAGTAGATAGTTTCAAGCTTGCAAAAAAAATATCTGAAGAACAAAAAAAAATTAAAAAAAATATCAAGATATTTATTCAGATAAATATAGGAGAAGAAAATCAAAAAAGTGGTATAGATTTGAACAATTTTGAGGTACTTTATAATTATTGTAAAAATGAATTAAATTTGGATGTGATTGGTTTAATGTGTATTCCACCCAATGATAGTAATCCTGAAAAATATTTCTCTAAAATGTTTGAAATTAAAAAAAAATATAATTTAAAAGAGTTAAGCATGGGTATGTCTAGTGATTATTTGTTAGCAATGAAATATGGTTCTACATGTTTAAGAATAGGTTCAAAAATATTTGGTTTTAGAAATTAAATAATTTTAATTTTTGTTTTTTTATCAATAATCTTTAGCATAATGAGGAAATCATTTTTATTTAGAGCTATGCATCCTGCTGTTGGTTTATATTTTTTTGTGAGATGAAGAAATATACAACTTCCTTTTCCTAAAATTCTTTTTTTATAATTGTACTTAATTGGTATTAATAAATCATATTTTGTGTCTTTTCTAAAAAGTTTCTCATGCTTAATTTTTTTATTAACTTTAATTAATTTATTATATTTTTTTTTATTATTTACATCATCACACCATCCCATAGATTTAGTAATTGGTATTGATTTTAATTTTGATTGTATTTTTTTTATTCTATCTTTTCTAAAATATAAATTTTCAATGTGAAAAACACCTTTGGGAGTTTTTTTATCGCCTTCTATCTTATTTTTAAATATACCATTTTTACCTATGCAGCATTTAAATGAGAAATCATCTACTACAAGAGTATGTTTATTTTTAAGATAAATTAACATATTGTCTTTATATGTATAATCAGAATTTAATTATATATGATTTTTTAATTATTTATAAAATATTAACTGAAATTAAAGATGATTTAAATTTTAATATTTCTTATTTAAAAAAAGAAGAATTTCAAATTTTAAAAGAAAAAAAAGATGAAAATTATATCCTTTTAACGAAAAAAAAAATTCCGAATATAGATAATCAATTCATATTAGATAATTTACCAATAAAACTCACTCAATTAATTGAGAGACTAAATATTGAATTTTTAAAGTTAAATTATAAAGATCAAGCAAGTTATATAATTGGTAAATATCAAATTGATTTAAATTCGCGAACTATTTCAAATAAAGTTCAAATTTTAAAATTAACTGAGAAAGAAATTGATACTATAGTTTATTTAAATAAGTCAAAAAAACCCATAAAAATTAAAGAGCTTCAGTTAAATGTTTGGGATCATAAGTCTATACTTGAGACACATACAGTTGAAACTCACATACATAGATTAAGAAAAAAAATCAAAGAAAAATTTGGAGACGATAAATTTATAATAAGTTCTAAGGAAGGGTATTTGGTTAGTTGAAAAAAAAAAACTTATTTGCCAAAGAACTTTTCTCAAAGAAATATAAACCTAGAATTATTAAACCAAAAAAAGGCAAAGGTAGTTTTAAAAGAAAGAAAAGAGTTAAAGTCTAGCACCAATTTGTTGTATTATTTTTGATGACATATCAGTTCCTTTTTCCAAACATTCTTTTTGGTTTAAATTATTTATAAAGCCATGAAGATATCCAGCAGCAAAAAGATCACCAGCACCGGTTAAATCAATAACACTTAAATTTTTTTTTGCATTTACTTCTGTAACATTTTTTTTATTGATAGAAATAGCACCTTTTTCGCCTCTAGTAATTACGAGAAGTTTGTTTATTTCTTTTGCAAATGTAATAACTTCTTTAAAATCTTTTGCGTCAATTAAAGACATTATTTCTTGCTCATTTGAAAATGTAATATCTAATTTGTTTTTTACTAATTCTAAAAAATGTTTCTTATGACGGTCTACACAAAATTTATCTGATAAGGTCATTGCTACTTTATTTGAATTCTCTATAACTTTATCAAAAGCTTTTTTTGGGTCCCCTTCATCCCATAAATATCCTTCTAAAAAGGTCATTTCACTATTCTTAATAGCGCTTATATTCACATCTTGTTCATTAATTTTTCCTGCTGTTCCTAAAAATGTAAACATAGTTCTTTCTGAGTCAGGTGTGATTAGAATTAAACAAGTGCCAGTTGGAAGAGACTCCTTTTTTTTTGTATAGATATATTCAACATTCTCTTTTTTAAGTCCAGTCTCATATTTTTTTCCAAAATCATCATCTGAAATTTTTCCAATAAAACCAACTTTATTACCAAGCTGAGACAATCCTACAATCGAATTTGCAACTGAGCCACCAGAAATAGTTTTTTCAATTTTCAAATTAGATAATAGTTTTCTAAATTCATTTTCGTCAAATGTAAGCTTCATGTTACCTTTCGATAAATTATTTGATGCAATAAATTTATCATCAACTTTACAAATCACATCGATAATAGCATTTCCTATTCCCAAAATTTTCATTTCAAGCTTTTTTTGTAATGACAGGTTTTTTTCTTTTAGGATAGCAAGTAGTACAAATTTTACAAGTTATTCCATAGCAATCTCTTGCTTTACAATATTCTCTTCCGTAGTAAATAATTTGAAGATGAAGTTTATTCCAACTTTTTTTTGGGAAAAGCCTCTTGAGATCTTTTTCAGTTTGGACAACATTTTTTCCATTAGTAAGCCCCCACCTTTGTGCTAATCTATGAATGTGTGTATCTATTGGAAATGCTGGATACCCAAATCCTTGGGACATGACAACACTAGCAGTCTTATGACCAACACCAGGTAATTTTTCAAGTTCTTCGAAAGTTTTTGGAACTTTACCATTATAATCTTTTATTAATATTTTTGAGAGATTGTAAATGCTTTTTGCTTTTATTCTAAAAATGCCAATTTTTTTAATTAATTTTTCGATTCTTTTTCTTCCTAGTTTTAAAAAATGAAAAGGTTTGTAATATTTTGGGTAAATATTTTTTGTTACGTTGTTTACATTTACATCAGTACATTGAGCAGAAAGAAGTACAGATATTAAAAGAGTAAAAACATTTCTACTTTTTAAAGGAACATTTATTTTAGGATAAATTTTATTTAAACTTTTTAATACTATTTTAGCCCTAATTGACTCATTCATTTTTTAAAATTCATGAGATCTCTCATTGAATAAAGCCCAGGTTTTTTTGACATTAGCCATTTAGCAGCTGAGAGAGCTCCTTCAGAATATAACGTTCTGTCAAAAGCTTCATGATTGAGCGTAATTATTTCTTTACCACTAGAGAACTTAACTTCATGCTCACCGATTATTTCACCTTTTCTGATTGAATTAAAATTTATTTTTTTCCCATATGGAAAGTTTTTTTTATTAAGATATCTTTTTCCAATTAAGTTATAAAAATTTTGACTTTTCCCTGCAGCAATACCTTTAGCTAACATTAAAGCAGTACCTGAAGGGTAATCTTTTTTATGTTTATGGTGAATTTCAAATATTTTGCTTAGAAAATTGTTTCCTAAAGTGTTTGAAGTTATCTCAGTTAGGTACATCAATAAATTAATACCTAAACTCATATTACCTGCTTTTAAAATTGGAATTTTTTTAGAATACTTTTTAATTAGATTTTCCTCCTTTTTTGAAAAACCTGTAGTACCGATTACTAAGCGTTTCTTTAATTTTGATGCAATTTTCAAGATTTCTAATGTACATTTTGGAATTGTAAAATCTATAATTACGCTTGCTTTTTTAAATGTATCATTAGTATTTTGTAAAATGTTAATACCATTTATTTTTTTATTAATTTTTTTTTCCTCTGTTAGAGCAACTAATTTAAAATTTTTATCTTTTTTTGCAGATTTAATTATCTGCTGACCCATCCGGCCCAAACAACCAGTAATACCTAAAGTAATTTTTTTCATTAAAAGATAAGATACAAAAGTATCATAAGTAATAAAACAATAATACCCCAAATACTCAAATTTTTAAGAAATGTTTTTTTTTCAATATTAGTGCTTATGAAACCTGGTAAGACCAAGATCAAAACTGCTATTAAAGCTAAAGCTGGAACTATCTCTTCTAAACCCATTTATTAATTTTTCCAAAAACTTTTTGCTTTTTGAAAAAATTTTTTTATACTTGGATTAGATCTCTCATTATCTATTTTTCTAAATTTTTCTAATAAATCTTTCTGTTCTTTATTAAGAGAAACAGGAACTTCCGTCTTTATTTGTACATATAAATCTCCAAAATCTCCCCTACGCATAAAAGGCATACCTTTGCCCTTAAGTCTAAATTGTTTGCCATTTTGTGTACCATCAGGTATTTTTATTTTTGCTTTTCCTCCATCAATAGTTGGTATTTCTAAAGTTGTTCCTAAGGCTGAGTCAGCTATCGAAATAGGACACTCAAAAAACAAGTTTACGTCTGATCTTTTAAAAAGTTGATGTGACTCTACATTAATAAATAAATACAAGTCCCCATTTGTACCACCTCTAGTTCCAGCCTCACCTTTACCTGCAAGTCTTATTCTGGTTCCATCATCTACACCTTTTGGAATTGTTACAGATATTTTTTTTGAAGTTTGTTTGTTTCCTTGACCACTACAATCACCACATGGATTTGTTATTTCTTCTCCACTCCCAGCACATTGAGGACAAGTTTGTTGAACTGTAAAAAAACCTTGATTGGTTCGAACTCTTCCATTTCCACCACAGTAAGTGCATCTGTCAGGGCTATAACCTGGTTTTGATCCATTTCCTTTACAAGTAATACATTTTTCGGTGGTTGAAAATTGAATATTCTGTTTTTTACCTGAGTAAGCTTCTTCTAATGAAATTGATAGGTCATATCTCAAATCGGACCCCCTATTATTTGAACTTCTCCTAGAACTTCTTCTACCTCCTCCACCAAAGTCACCAAAAAAATCTTCAAATATATCTGAAAAATCTCCACCACTAAATCCTCCAAACCCCCCAAATCCACCACTTCCACCACCATTTTCAAATGCTGCATGACCAAAGTTATCGTAATTTTCTTTTTTAGACTTATCTGATAATACTCCGTAAGCTTCGCTAGCCTCTTTAAATTTATCTTCGGCTACTTTGTCGTCCGGGTTTTTGTCTGGATGATATTTTACAGCTAATTTTCTATAAGCAGATTTAAGTTCGCCAGGAGATGCGTTTTTAGTAACACCAAGAACATCATAATAATCACGTTTAGCCATTTATTAAACAGGACAAATAGATGTCAGTTAAGCGCTTTTTTCTTTGTTCTCGTCTTTTACTTCTTCAAAATCCGCATCAACAACATTATCGTCTTTTTTTCCTTTACTATCATCACCATCATCTTTGTTAGACTTTGGTTTATCTTGTTGTGACTTATAAATAGCCTCGCCCATCTTCATTGAGGCTTGGACTAAAGCTTCTGTTTTTTTCTTAATATCCTCTATATTTTCACTTTTTAGAGCATCTTTAAGCGCAGATGAAGAGTCTTCAATTACTTTCTTTTCGGCATCTGAGATTTTAGAGCCATGTTCTTTTAAATTTTTTTCAGTTGAGTGTATTAAAGTATCTGCTTGATTTCTTACATCGACTGACTCTCTTTTCTTTTTATCAGCATCTTTATTAGCCTCAGCGTCTTTTACCATTTTCTCAATTTCATTGTCACTTAATCCCCCAGATGCTTGAATTTGTATTTTTTGCTCTTTTCCGGTTCCTTTATCTTTAGCGGAAACATTAACAATACCATTTGCATCTATATCAAATGTAACTTCAATTTGAGGCACTCCTCTTGGAGCCGGAGCTATTCCAACTAATTCAAAATTTCCTAGAAGTTTATTATCAGTTGCCATCTCTCTTTCTCCTTGAAGAACTCTAATTGATACGGCAGGTTGATTGTCTTCAGCAGTTGAAAAAACCTGACTTTTTTTAGTTGGTATAGTTGTATTTTTTTCTATTAGCTTTGTAGATACACCTCCTAAAGTTTCTATTCCTAAAGAAAGTGGTGTGACGTCTAATAACAAAACATCTTTTACATCGCCTTGAAGAACTCCAGCTTGTATAGCAGCTCCCATTGCAACTACTTCATCTGGATTTACACTTTTATTTGGATCTTTGCCAAAAAAGCTTTTTACCTCTTCAATTACTTTTGGCATCCTAGTCATACCACCAACCATGACTATTTCATCGATTTCACTCGCAGTAATTCCCGCATCTTTTAAAGCAGTTTTGCAAGGTGGCATTGTTTTGGCAATTAAATTCTCAACTAAAGCTTCAAGTTTTGCTCTAGTCATTTTTAAATTAATATGTTTGGGACCTGTTTTGTCTGCTGTAATAAAAGGTAAATTAATGTCTGTTTGTTCAGCAGAAGATAATTCTATTTTTGCTTTTTCAGCTGCCTCTTTTAATCTTTGTAAAGCAAGCTTATCTGCTTTAAGATCAATTCCATTATCTTTCTTAAATTCAGAAATTAAATAATCAACAATAGCATTATCAAAATCTTCACCACCCAAAAAAGTATCTCCATTTGTAGATTTAACTTCAAAAACACCATCCCCTAATTCAAGAACAGAAACATCAAATGTTCCACCACCTAAATCATAAACCGCAATTTTTTTATTTTGTTTTTTATCTAAACCATATGCTAATGATGCAGCTGTTGGTTCATTGATTATACGTAGTACTTCTAGCCCTGCTATCTTACCAGCATCTTTAGTAGCTTGTCTTTGTGCGTCGTTAAAATATGCCGGTACTGTAATCACAGCTTTTGTTACAGCTTGACCAAGATATTTTTCTGCTGTTTCTTTCATTTTTTGTAAAATGAATGCTGATATTTGAGAAGGCGAATACTTTTCATTTTTAGCTTCAATCCATGCATCACCTTTTTCAGAATTTACTATTTTAAAGGGCGCAGCTTCTATATCTTTTTTAACAGTTGGATCTTCAAAATTTCTTCCGATTAATCTTTTAACTGCAAAAATAGTGTTTTCTGGATTTGTAACAGCTTGTCTTTTAGCTGGTTGACCAATAAGTTTTTCACTATCATCTGTGAAAGCAACTACAGATGGAGTTGTTCTTGCACCTTCTGTATTTTCTATAACTTTAGCTTGGCTACCTTCCATAATAGCAACACAAGAATTAGTAGTTCCTAAATCTATTCCAATAATTTTACTCATAATTAATGTCTCTCCCAGGTCATATATGTGTTAATTCTAAATCTACAAGTTGTTTCATTCATTATTTAACTTCAATTTTTTCTTTATTTTCCTCAATTTTTTCCTCTTTTTTATCAGATTTTTTTGCTACTCCTACTAACGATGGTCTTAACAAACGGTCTTTTATTACAAAGCCTTTTTGAATTTCTTTAACAATTGTTCCAGGCTCTTTACTGTTATCTTCTATCTCCATCATTGCTTGGTGAAAATTTGGATCTAGTTTTTTATTCAGACTATCGATTGGCTTAATATTATTTTTACTAAATATTGATATTAAATCTTTATTAATTATTTCAAAATGATCTAACATTTTTTTAAGTGCATTAGTGTCTTTTAAACTTTCATCATTTTCTAGTACAGCTTTAGATCTTTCCAGATTATCAATTAGATTTAAAGCTTCTTTTGCAAATGAATATCCACCATATTCAAATGCATCTTCTTTTTCTTTCTCAAATCTTCTTCTTTGATTTTCCATTTCTGCAAAAGTTCTTGCAAGTTTATCTTCTAATTCCAAAATTTTTTCTTCTAGCGAAAGTTCTGTATTTTCTTTGTTCTTATCAGAATTATCTGTTGAAGAACCTTGGTCATCTGAGATCTCGTTTTCTTCAGAATTATCTTGTTTTAAATCTTTTAAATTGCTTTCTTCTTTTTCCATTTAGACTTATATGGTAAGAAATTTACAAATTTCTAGATGGTTAATAAAAAAATAACTAAATTACTAATAGGCACTAATAATAAGGGCAAATTAAGAGAAATTAGGTGTCTTTTGCCAAAAAGAATTAAAACTTATTCAACATCGAGCTTTAATCTTAAAAGTCCCAAGGAAAATGGAAAAAATTTTAAAGAAAATTCTTTGATTAAATCAAAATATTTTTCAAAAAAAAGTAATGTAATCTGTATTGCTGATGACTCAGGCTTAGAAATAGATATTTTAGATAAAAAACCAGGAATTCATTCTGCAAGATGGGGAGGCAAAAATTTAAATTTTAATAAAGCTATTAAAAAAGTTTATCGAGAAATAAAAAAAAAAGATGCAAATTGGAAAGATAAAAAAATTAAAGCAAAGTTTGTTTGTGCATTATCATTGTGTTATTTAGAAAAAAAAATTGCATGTGTTCAAGGTACAGTCGAGGGAGAAATCTCTGATAAACCAAGAGGCAAAAATGGTTTTGGATATGATCCAATATTTATACCAAAAAATAGAAAAAAAACTTTTGGTGAAATGAAGTTTTTACATAAGTCTAAAATAGATCACAGGTTCAAGGCTTTTAAAAAAATTAAAAAATTTCTTTAAACTCGCCATCATCAACTTGATAAAAATTTAATCTGTGAAATATATTATTATTTTGAATATCAAAAACTCCAATTTTTCCTTTAAAAGAATTCTTATTTTTGAATAATGAATTAATATTTGAAAGATCATTATTTAAGGACAAATAATAAATTAGTCCAACCAAATCATAACTTAATAGTGTCAAATGATTTGGCATCTCATTAAATCGTTTATAAAATTTATCTTGAAATTCTTTTAAATTTTTTTGGTTTATAGATGGGAAATAAATTGGTTGTATTGATTTTTCTTTAGTAAGACTTTTATCAAACCATTGATTTAAAGTGATAAAATATTTTTTTTTCGGGGAAACGTCTGTATATAAAAGTGAGGTAATTACACTTTTTAGACTCTCATCAAAATCAGAAATAATTATGGAGTCAAAATTTACATTTCCTATAGTATATCGTTTATTTAGTTTCTCTAATTGTTTTTCTTTATCTGGCAAATCTGATTTTTCTACTCTTCTAATTTCATCAGCAAGATTTTGTTTTCGTATTTTATAATTTGTAATTTTTTCTATTTGAGCTGTTAATTTTGTTGGTTCAGTATCGTAGATGTGATGTTTATTTAATTTGATTTTTGATTTTTTTATAGCTTTTTTAATTTCAAATTCATAATTTAGTTTAGGTGTTAAAAAAATAGTTTTTTTAATTTGATTTAATTCTATAAATTTTTTAATTGTGTTTAATTGTGATGTAGCATTGATACCACTACTAATAACATTTTTAGGTATGTCTAAAGTCATGTTAGTAAAAGATAAAAAAATAATATCCTCAATTTCATCTAGATAAGTTAGACTTTTATAAAAGACAGGACCTATTACAATCTTTACTCCTATTTCTTTTAATTCTAATGCGGATTTAATAGTTTTGTTGGGATCAGAGTTTGTATCCTTTAAATATATTTCTAATTTTTCTGCATTAATATCTTCAAGTGCTATTCTAACTGACTTAATTATTTGTTTACCTAATTCTTTATTATCACCTGAAATTGGAACTAATAGACCTATTTTTAATTTTTCATCTGCTAGAATATTTAGAGGATATAAATTGATTAATATAAAAAATATAATTTTAATAAATTTTAAAAGTTTATTCATTTCGATGATAGTATATTAATCTACATAAAATTATGGTTAAAAATAGCAATTCAAAAATTAAAGAAGTCAAAAAAGGTCTTTATTTAGTCCCAACTCCTTTAGGTAATTTAGGTGATATTACTTTTAGAGCAATAGATATTCTTAAAAAATCTGATTATATCTTGTGTGAAGATACAAGAGTTTCTAAAATTTTACTGGATAAATATGAAATTAAATCAAAATTAATATCAAATCATAAGTTTAATGAAAAAAAAAACTTATCAAAAGTAATTGAATTATTAAAAAAAGGATTAATTATTTCAATCATTTCAGATGCTGGTACACCAGGAATTTCTGATCCTGGATCAATAATAATTAGCGAATGTATCGACAACAATATAGAAGTAATTCCTTTACCTGGCGCTTCATCAGTAACATTAGCTATCTCAATAAGTGGATTTTCAGAAAAATTTTTTTTTTACGGTTTTATCCCAGATAAAAAAAATAAAATGGAAGAAGATTTTAAATCATTATCAAATCTTAATTCATCAATAGTTTTTTTTGTTTCTCCTAATAAGATTATGAAAATATTACCAGAAATAAAAAAAAATTTTTTTGGAAGAAAAATTTTAATTTGTAGAGAGATGACAAAACACTTTGAGGAATTTATAAGAACTGATGTAGAAAAAATTGATACACTTAAATTTGAACTAAAAGGTGAATTAACAATAGTAATTTCTGAAAAAAAAATAGATAAAAAAACTTCGCAAACTTTGGATGAATCGGATAAAAAGATTATAAATCAAATGATAAATAAAATAAGCATTAAAGATATTATAAGTATAATTCAAAGAAAAAGTAAAATTTCTAAAAAAGATATTTATAATTATTGCATTAAATTAAAAAATGAAAAGTAGATTATTTCTAACGTTTTTTCTAATATTGATTCTGCCAAATTGCGCAGGTGTTTCATCCAAAGGTCTTTTTGGAACTGGTGTTAGTATTGCTTTTGATCCTAGATCAGTAGGTACTCAAATCGATGACTCAATTATGCAAAAAAATTTATCTGCTCGAATACTTTTATCAGATAAAGCTTACTTTTTGTCTGTAAAATCAAAAGTTTTAGATGGAAGAATATTTCTAACTGGAAAAGTCGATGAGGCAGAGGAAAAATTAAAATTGACAAAACTAGCATGGGAAACAGAAGGTGTGCGATCTGTTAGAAATGACATAAAGATTAGAGATAAATTTAATTTACAACAATCTGCCAAAGATCTTTTAATAAGTTCACAACTAAGAACAGCATTAGTTTTAAGTAAATCTATTAAAGCTGCAAATTATCAAATAGATACATATAAAAAGAAGATTTATATATATGGAATTGCAATGAATTCAGATGAAAAAGAATTGGTAATAAATGAAGCAAAAGAGATTTTAGACGTTGAAGATGTTATTGCGAGTATAATTCTTGTAGAAAATTTAAGAATACAAAAAAATTAGATTATTTACTATAATCTATTACGTCAGCAGAATAGGCAGCTATTGATGCTAAATTTATAATTTCAGATGTAGAGCTTCTTAACGGAGCTATTTCTATTGGTAGACCTAATCCAATTAACAAAGGTCCAATGACTTTTGTATCTCCTAAGGTTTTCATCATTTTATACGAAATAGCTGCACTATGTTGACCCGGCATAATTAAAATGTTTGCATTGCCTACAATTTTTGAAAATGGATAAAGATCTTTATATTCTTCATCTAAAGCAACATCTGGCTGCATATCTCCATCAAACTCAAAATTTACATTTTTATTTTTTAAAATTTCTACTGCATTTTTTATATGTTTTGTTCTACTCGTGCTGGGTTGACCAAATGTTGAGTGTGAAACGAAAGCAACTTTAGGATCAAAACCAAATAATCTAACTACTCTTGCGGCTGATATCGCCATGTCAGCCATTTGTTCAGAACTAGGATATTCATGAACACTTGTATCACCAACAAAAATTGTTTTACCTTTATGAACAACTAAATTTAGTCCAAACATAATTTCACCTTGTCTAGCATCGACCACTTGTTTGATTTTATCTAATGAGGCCCCGAATCTTCTTGTGTTACCTGTTACAGCCCCATCTGCATCACCGCATGCAACCATGCATGATGCCCAAATAACTCTATCATTTCTTACCATTCTATCACAGTCCCATTCTAATAAACCTTGTTCTCTTTGAAGCTTTTTAAATAAATATTTCACGTATTTTTCTCGTTTAGAGGTATCTTTTGAGTTAGTAATTTCTATATCAAAACTATCATTGTAACCAATTTTCTTTATCTGTTCTTTAATTTTTTCTTTTTTACCAATAAGAATTGGAATACCAAGTTTTGAATTTTTGAAAGCTATTGCAGCTTTAAGCGTATTTTCATCTTCTCCATCCGCAAAAACAATTTTTTTTGGTTTCTTTTTTATATAAGTATTTATACCCTGCATTATCGTAACTGTTGGATCTAATCTTTGTTTTAATTGTTCTTGATAAATTTCAAAATTTTCAATTTTTTTTCTAGCTACACCAGTTTCCATGGCGGCTTTTGCAACAGCAGATGGAATTATACTTATCAATCTTGGGTCAAAAGTAGATGGAATTATATAATCTTTTCCATAATGTGGTCTTTCACCACCCATAGCAGCTACAACCTCATCAGGCACGTCTTCTCTCGCTAATTTTGCTATTGCATGCGCAGCAGCAATTTTCATTTCTTCATTTATAGTTTTAGATCTTACATCTAAAGCACCTCTGAAAATATATGGAAAACCAATTAGATTATTTACTTGATTTGGATAATCTGATCTTCCTGTAGCAATAATTGCATCATCTCTTATTTCTTCGATTTCTTCAGGCGTAATTTCCGGATCTGGATTAGCACATGCAAAAATTATTGGATTTTTTGCCATTTTTTTAACCATTTCTTTTGTCAATGCTCCTTTTGCAGACAGACCTAAAAAAACATCCGCACCTTTAATGGCATCATTTAAAGTTCTATCTTTAGTTTCTATTGCATGAGCAGATTTCCATTGATTTAAATTATCTCTACCTCTAAAAATAACCCCTGTTCTGTCCACCATAGTAATATTCTCTTGTGGAACACCACTTTTTTTAAATAAATTAGCACATGCCATCGCTGATGCACCAGCCCCGTTCACTATGATTTTAATTTTTTCAATTGATTTTCCATTTACATCTAAAGCATTGATTAAAGCCGCTGTTGTAATAATTGCTGTTCCATGTTGGTCGTCATGAAATACAGGAATATCTAAAATTTCTTTTAGTTTTTCCTCAATTATAAAACAATCAGGAGCTGCAATATCTTCTAAATTAATACCACCAAAACTTGGTGCAAAATTTTTTATAGAGGTGATTATTTCATTCGGATCATCTGAATCAATT
>QCJE01000010.1 GCA_003216235.1 Pelagibacteraceae bacterium AG-404-P07 | reverse complement strand
TTAGCTTTTATAGATTTAAATAGAATTTTTGACAATTCAGATGCAGGAAAAAAAATAATTAAGCAAGTAAAAGAAAAACAAAAAAAAAATTCAGATGAACTTAAAAAGATGCAGAAAAAATTTAATATAGACAAAGAAAAAATTATTGCACAAAAAAATGTTTTATCTGAGGAAGAATTTAAAAGTAAAATTATAAAATTAGAAAATGATTTTAAAGAATATAATAAAAAAATAAGAGAAAATAATTCAAACTTAACTAATTTTCAATTAAAGGCTAGAGGACAATTTTATAATGATCTAACTCCAATTTTAGAGTCATATGCTAAAGATAATTCTATAAGTCTTATTTTAAAAAGAGAAAATATATTAATTGGTAAAACAAGTCTTGATATTTCTCAAAAAATTTTAGAAATATTTAATAAAAAAATAAAAACCATTAAAGTAAATTAAATGAATTTAAGTAAGTCTCAAATATTAGATTTGTTACCACATCGTGAACCAATGTTATTAATAGACGAATTAACAAATATTAAGAAATTACAATCAGCTACTGCAATTATGAATGTAAAAAAAGATGCTTTTTACGTTGATGGTCATTTTCCAGGTCAACCAGTTATGCCTGGAGTTATTATTGTAGAGGCTTTTGGTCAAGCTGCTGCAGCTTTAACTGCACATGGTATAGACAAAAAAACTTATGAAAATAAATTAGTTTTTCTTATGAGTGTTGAAAAAGCTAGATTTAGAAACCCAGTTATTCCAGATTGCAAATTAGAACTAAATATCGAATCTATAAGATCTCATGGAAGAGTTTGGAAGTATAAGGGTGAGGCTTTTGTTGACGGTAAAAGAATGGCAGACGCTCAATGGTCTGCTACTATTGTAGATAGAAAATAATTAGTAATAATAGTTGAGTCAAAAAAAAATAAAGATTTGATAAATAATTATTATGTCAAATCCTTTTTTCAAAAATAATGGACCATTTGAAATAAATAAACTTTTAAAAAAAACAAATATTAAAACTGATAGTTTATTTAAGAATATAAAAATTGAAGATATTAAAGATCTTGCTAGCGCTTCTAAAAAAGATATAACTTTTTTTCATTCAAGAAAATACTTTGAATTAGCGTCTAAGACAAAAGCCCTTTTTTGCATAACAACAGAAAATTTAAAAAATTTTTTACCAAAAAATTGTAATAAGATTATTGTTCATAATGTTTTAGTTTCAACTTCCAAAATCACTAATTTTTTTTATCCAGACTCTGTTGTTGATGATTTTGATATTACAGTAAAAGAAATAAAAAAAACAAATTATAAAAAAAAAGTTAAACATGGAAACAATGTTATGATTGGTAAAAATGTTAAAATAGGAAAAAATTGTTCAATTGGACATAACTCAATAATTGAAAAAAACGTTGTTATTGGAAATAATTGCTCAATAGGATCTAATGTAATATTGAGAAATACAATAGTAAAAGATAATGTTCACATTTTGGATAGTTGTGTTATTGGAAAAAAAGGATTTGGTTTTTTTCCTGATAAAAAATCTAATTATAGATATCCTCAAATAGGAATCGTTCTTATCAATGAAAACTCTGAAATAGGTTGTGGTAGCACAATTGATCGAGGATCTATGTCGAATACTATAATTGGTAAAAATACTTTTCTTGATAATCAAATTCATGTTGCACACAATGTTAAGATTGGTGACAATTGTATAATAGCAGGTCAAGTAGGTTTTGCTGGAAGCTCGACTTTGGGAAATAAAGTTATGATAGGTGGACAAGCTGGAATATCAGGACACATCAAAATTGGTGAAAATGTTCAAATAGGAGGTGGCAGTGGAGTAATTAAAGATATCCCTAGTAATTCTAAAATAATGGGCTATCCAGCTAAAAGTATAAAAGATTTTTTAAAAGATAATAAATGATAGATAAAACTGCAATAATTGATCCTAAAGCTAAAGTTTCATCAAATGTAAGTATAGGAGCTTATTCTGTAATTGGTCCAAATGTTGAAATTGATGAAAATTCAACAATTCAATCTCATGTTAGTATTGTAGGTAATACTAAAATTGGAAAAGGGAACAAGATTTATTCATTTGCATCAATAGGTAATGATCCACAAGATTTGAAATTTAGTGGTGAAAATACAAAGTTAGAGATTGGAGATAACAACAAGATTAGAGAATATGTAACAATTAATCCAGGTACAAAAGGCGGAGGAGGGTTAACTAAGGTCGGTAACAATTGTTTGTTCATGGTTTCATCACATATTGCTCATGATTGCTTGGTAGAAGACAACGTGATTTTAGCAAACAATGTTCCACTAGGCGGGCATGCACATCTTGAACAAAATGTTATAATCGGTGGGAATTCAGCTGTTCAACAATTCACAAGAGTAGGTAAATTTGCGATGATTGGTGGAATGTGTGGCGTTGTAAGAGATATTATTCCTTATGCAATGGTTCATGGAAATAGAAGTATTCTTCAAGGTTTAAATCTTATTGGATTGAGAAGAAGAAATATACCAAACAAAAAAATTATTATTTTAAATGAAGCGTATAAAAAAATTTTTAAAAGTGAAAATTTTACAGAAAACTTAAAGAAATTAGACTCAAATTTAAAAAATAACGAACTAGTACAAGATGTAATAAAGTTTTTAGAAAAAGACAAAAAAAGACCAATTTGCACACCTTTTTCAAAATAAAATGATAGGATTATTTTTAGGAGATACAGATTTTTCTAATATTGTACTAAATAAGATTAAAAGAAAGAAAAAGAAATATTTCATAATTGATTTTTCAAAAAAAGGTAAATTTCAAAAAGATAAGAACTCACAAAGAATAAGCATTGGTAAATTTGGACAAATCATTAATCTAATAAAAGAAAAAAAGTCAAATAAAGTTTTATTTGCTGGAAAGATAGCAAAGCCGGAATTTTCAAAATTACGGTTAGATTTAAAAGGTGTTTATTATATGCCAAGTTTAATTAGGGCTGCAAAATCAGGTGATGCAGCAATAATTAAAGCAATAATAAAGATTCTTAAAAATGAGAGAATTAAAGTTCTTAGTTCAGTTTATTTTAATCCAGAGTTAACTGTTAAAAAAGGTAATTATACTAAAATTAAACCTTCTAAAATCGATAATCGTTCTATAAATAAAGGAATTAGTTATTTTGGTAAAACAAATAGTCTAGATCATATTCAGGCTCTAATCGTAAAAGAGGATAGTATTATCGCAAAAGAGGATAGTAAAGGGACACAAAAAATGATGTCTAGATTAAAAAAAAATTCAAATGGAATATTAATTAAGTTTCCCAAAAAAAAACAAGATCTAAGGATAGATTTACCAACTATAGGTCTTCAAACTCTTAAAGATTGTAAAAAGTTTGGTTTAAAAGGAATAGTTCTAAAGTCAAAAAAAAATATTTTTTTAGATAAAATTAAATGTATTAGATTTGCTAACAAAAATAAGATTTTTATCTCAGTAAAATGAAAAAATTATTTGTATTAACGGGAGAACCCTCTGGTGATAAACTAGCATCAACTGTAATTTCTAAACTCCAGAATGATTATACCGATATTGAATATTTATCTGTTGGTGGTTCAAATCTAAAAAAGATTGGCATTAAATCTATTTTTGAATTAAAAGAGATCACTTATTTAGGTTTTACAAGTGTTTTATTTAATATTCTTAAAATTAGAAAAAGAATTAATCAAACAGTTGATGAGATCTTAAAATTCAACCCAGATATTTTATTTAGTGTTGATAGCCCAGATTTTACATTAAGAGTAATTGAAAAAGTTAAAAAAATAAATCCCAAAATAAAAACAATTCATTATGTGGCACCACAAGTATGGATTTGGCGAAAAAGTAGAGTAAAAAAGATGAAAAAATTTATTGATCATATACTTTTATTATTTGATTTTGAAAAAAAATATTTTGATGAAGAAAGTTTAAAAAATACATTTGTTGGACATCCATTAATTGAAAATATTGGTACCAACAAGACTGATATTAATAATCTTATTTCTAAAGATAAAAAAATAATATCAATTTTTCCAGGTAGTCGAAAATCAGAAACAAATGTTCTCTTACCAATATTAATTAAGTTTATCACTATGATGAATATGAAAGATTCTCATTATAGTTTTGTTTTTCATGCAACAGATGAAAATAAAGATCACATAATTGATTTTGTTAAAGATAAAAATTTAAAAAATATTGATGTAATTTCAAATGAAAATATGAAAAATGAAATATTATTAAATTCTATTTTTGCGGTATGTAAATCTGGAACTGTGTCTTTACAAGTTTGTAATTCAAACGTTCCTTCAATAATCATTTATAAATTAAGCTTCATAAATTTTATGATTTTCAAATTATTAGTGAATGTAAAATTTGCAAATATTATTAATATAATCAATAACAAAGAGGTAATTCCTGAACTATTACAAAACGAATGTAACGCAAAAGAAATTTACAATTCAGTAAGGTATTTTCTTAAAAATCCAGACATTGCAAAAAAACAACTAGATGAATGTAATAGAACTTTAGATGGCATTAGATCAAAATCCTCATCATCAAATGAAGCTGCTTTAATTTTAAGAAATAGCCTTATTAGTTAACCGTTTTTCAACTTCTTCTTTACCAAGCGATATAATTATATCATATATACCAGGTCCAAATTTGGATCCAGTTAAGGCTATTCTTAAGGGTTGTCCCACACCTTTAAAATTTGTTTCATTTGACTTGATTAAATCTTGAACCATTGGCTCTAAATTTTCTCTATCTAATTTATTAATTTCTTTAAACTTGCTGTAAAATTCTGAGATTATTTTTTTGGCTTTATCATCTATTAATGCAAAATCTTCTTTATTAAAGTTTACTTCTTCATTAAGAATATATTGACAATTATTGTATAGATCTTCCAAGGTTTTAGCTTTATTTTTGAGAATAGTTAATGATTTTTTAATTTTTTCTTTTTTTTCTTTCTCAACTTCATTTTTAAATATCTGAGAATAATTTATGAATTGATTTAATAAATCATTTTCATCCATATTCTTTATGTAATGTTCATTCATTGATAAAATTCGACTCATATCTAATTTCGAAGGTGATTTACCAATACCCTCTAAATTAAAATATTTGATACTTTCTTCTAACGTAAATATTTCTTTGTCTTTAAAAGACCATCCTAATCTAAGGAGATAGTTTCTTAATGCATCTGGCATTATACCAATTTTTGAATAATCATCTAAAGTTGATGCCTTATCTCTTTTTGATAACTTTTTACCTTCAATAGTATGTATTAAAGGGATATGAGCAAAAGAGGGAAGTTGCCATTTCATAGCTTCATATATTTGTATTTGTTTAAATGTATTTATTTTATGATCATCTCCTCTAATTATATGAGTCATATTCATTTGATGATCATCTACCGAAGCAGATAAATTATATGTTGGAGTACCATCATTTCTTAAAATTACAAAATCTTCTATAGTACTATTTTCAATTTCAACATTACCTTGAACCAAGTCTTTCAGTATTGATTTGCCTTCTATTTTACTTTTAAATCTTAAAACTGGCTTAATATCTTTTGGGGCTTCTTTTTGATCTTTATCTCTCCATTTTCTATCGTATACATATGGAATTTTTTTTTGTTTAGCTCTTTTTTTTTGTTCTTCTATTTCTTCATTTGAGCAATAGCATTTGTAAGCATAACCATTCCTTAATAATTCATTTGCAACCTTTATATGATCATCTATTTTTTGTGATTGAATATATTCTTTCCCATCATGATTAATACCTATCCATTTAAGAGATTGAATAATTTGTTTTTTATATTCATCTTTTGATCTTTCTTTGTCAGTATCTTCAATTCTTAAATAAAAATTACCTTTTTGATTTTTCGAATATAACCAATTAAATAATGCCGTTCTTACCCCACCAATGTGCAAAGCTCCTGTTGGAGAAGGAGCAAATCTTGTTGCTACTTTTTTCATTAAAAATGTTTAGACTATTTTACTAAAAGTTTCTATATAAAGATACTAATACGCCCTGTACTTTAACTCTATCTGGGCCAAAAATTTTGGTTTCATAGTTTTTATTTGCACTTTCGAGAGCAATCACTTTACCTTTTTTTCTAATTCTTTTAAGCATTGCTTCATGTTCATCAATCAATGCAACAACTATTTTTCCATTATCAGCTGTATCGGTTCTTTTTATAATGACAGTATCACCTTCATTAATACCCGCTTCGATCATGGAGTCTCCTTGAACTTTAAGACCAAAGTAATCACCGTTTTTTTCTAAATTACTTGGTAATGGAATTCTCGAAACTTCATTTTGAATAGCTTCTACGGGTGTTCCAGCTGCTATTTTTCCTAAAACAGGTACCTCTACATCATTAGACAAGGGCTTCTCTTCATCTAAGCCTCCTTTTATAACACTAGGTGAAAAACTGTTGTAAATATCATTAGCTGAAGCTGTTTCTGGTAATTTAATTACCTCTAATGCTCTTGCTTTATGAGCAAGTCTTTTAATAAAACCTCTTTCTTCTAATGCACTAATTAGTCTGTGAATTCCTGATTTAGATTTTAGGTTTAAAGATTGTTTCATTTCCTCATAAGAAGGAGATACACCTGAGCTTCTCAACTTCTTGTTGATAAATAAGAGTAGGTTTTTTTGTTTTTTTGTTAGCATAAGAACAAATATCGTACAAATATGTTCTACAAAAGTTCTTTACAATTCACAATAGTAAAAAAAGCAAGTAAAATAGGGCATTATTCTATTAAAGAACTGAAAAAATAGAATTATTATTTAAATTTTTTAAAAGCGATTCACCAATTAAAAAACTTTTAATAGAAGTTTTTTTAGATAGTTCTAATAGCTCGTCTTTTGTCTTGATTCCACTTTCGGAAATTAATGGACCCGAATGATTAACTAATACATCATAAATATCAAAAGTTGTGTTTATATCAGTTTTTAAAGTTTTAAGATTTCTATTATTTATTCCTATTAAAGCATTTTTAAACTTAAGAGCTTGTTTAGCCTCCTCAACGGTATGTACTTCAACTATAACAGACATATTTAATTTTAATGCCTCTTCATATAAGTCATTAGCAAGGCTTTCAGTGACTCCAGCTAATATAATCAATATAGCATCTGCTCCATAACTTTTTGCTAATGGTATTTGAAATTTATCTATAAAAAAGTCTTTACAAAGAATAGGCAAATTAAATTTTTCCTTAATCTTACTGATATGTATTAGATTTCCTAAAAAAAAATCTTCTTCAGTAAGAACTGACAAACAAGTTGCATTATTTTCATAATATGTACGAGCTATTTTGACAGGGTCATAATTCTTTATAATTATACCTGCTGATGGGCTAGCTTTTTTGATTTCAGCAATTATTGAAAATTTGTTTTCTTTGATGTTATTTTCAATTTTTTCTTTAAAATTAATAAATGTTTTATTTTTAGCAATTAATTCTTTTAAAAAGTCTAGTGAAATAGTTTTTTTTAAATTTACTATTTTTTCACTTTTTTTTTTAATTATTTTTTCAAGAACATTTTCAGCCATTTTGAATTTTTTCTAAATGTTTAATAACTTTACTTGATAAAATATGTTCTCTAGCATCATTATATGCGTCAGCAAAATTTTTATGAGTTTCATTTACAATTAGTCCTGCAGCTGCATTTAAACATACTGCTTTAGAAAAATCATTATCTTCACCTTTAAATATATTAATCATTTTATCTGAATTGAATTTTGCATCATCACCAATAAGATTTTTAAATTTTTCTGCTTTAACATTTAATTCCTTCGGATCAATAATGATTTCTGAAATAACTTTATCTTTTAATTGAAAAACTTTTGTTCGGGCATAAGGTGAAATTTCATCTAAACCATCTTCACTGTTTACAATCCATGCAAATGTTATATTTAAATTTTTTAGAGCATTTGCAAATATCTTTAAAAGTTTTTTATCAAAAACTCCAACAACTTGTCGTTTTACTAAAGCAGGACTACTTAAAGGTCCTATCATATTAAATATAGTTCTTTTTCCGATTTTTTTTCTTGTGGGTCCAACAAATTTCATTGCACTATGATAGTTTGGTGCAAACATGAAGCCAAAATTATTTTTATTTATTTGAGCTTCAATATCTTCTGGCTCTAAATCAATATTAATATTTAAGGCTTCTAAAACATCTCCAGATCCACATTTAGAAGATACAGCTTTATTTCCATGTTTAGCAACTTTAACTCCCATACTGGAAAGTAATAAAGCAGAGGCTGTTGATATATTTAGTGTATTCATGCCGTCTCCTCCGGTGCCACATGTATCAACACAATTTTCTACATTAACTCTTTTTGACTTATTTCTAAGCACATAAACTCCACCAGCTAGTTCATCAGAAGCTTCGCCTTTAGATGATAAAAGTGTTAAAAAATCAAACATATCTTTATCATCAGCTTTGCCTTCCATTAATACTTCAAAAGCAGCTTTACTTTCATCAAAAGATAAATCTTCTTTTTTCTTAATTTTCTCTATGAATTGTCTCATTAATTCTAATTTTTAATAAAGTTTTTTAAAATTTTAATACCTATCTTAGTTTTAATACTTTCAGGGTGAAATTGCACTCCATGAACTTGATATTTTTTATGTCTTACACCCATAATTAGCCCATCTTCTGTTTCAGCAGTTATTTCTAGATCTTTAGATAATGATTTTTTATCAATAATTAAGCTGTGATAACGAGTTGCCTCAAAAGTTTTAGGAAGATTTTTTAATACACCTTTTTTTTTTGATATTATTTTACTAGTTTTTCCGTGCATAAGCTTTTTTGCTTGAACAATTTTAGACCCAAATACTTGTCCTATTATTTGATGGCCTAAGCAAACACCTAATATTGGTATTTTTTTATATAAGGACTTTACAATTTTCAGGCAATTACCAGATTGATTAGGATTACCTGGTCCTGGTGAGATTACAATTTTATTATATTTTTTTTTTAGGATTTCTTTTGATGAAATTTGGTCATTTCTAATTACATCAACATTTACGTTAAGTGAAGATAAATAATGATAAAGATTAAAAGTAAAACTATCGTAATTATCTATTAAAATAATTTTTTTCATTTTAATGCATTGATTAAAGCTTTTGCTTTATTAACTGTTTCTTCATACTCTTTTAATGGTTTACTATCTGCTACGATACCTGCACCTGCTTGAACATAAAATTTTTCTTTTTTTGCTACTGCAGTTCTTAAAGCTATACAAGTATCAAATTCTCCGTTTGCAGAAAAATAACCAATTCCACCTGCATAAACTTTTCTTTTTGTTGTTTCCAATTCATCAATAATTTCCATGGCTCTTATCTTGGGTGCTCCTGAAACAGTTCCAGCAGGAAAACCAGCTAATAATGATTTAAATTTTGAAAATTTTTTATTGTATTTACCGATTACATTAGAAACTATATGCATAACATGTGAATATCTTTCAATTATGAAACTTTCAGTTACCTTAATTGAATTAACCTCAGAAACTTTACCTGCATCATTTCTTCCTAGATCCAATAACATTAAATGTTCTGAAATTTCTTTCTTATCTTTTAAAAGATCTTTTTCATAAAATTTGTCCTCTTTTTTTGTTTTACCTCTGGGTCTAGTTCCTGCTATTGGTCTTACAGTAATTTTATTATCTCTTAATCTGACTAAAATTTCAGGGCTCGCACCAATTATTTGAAAGTCTTTAAAATTAAAAAAAAACATAAATGGAGATGGATTGGTTACTCTCAACTTTTTATAAATATCTATAGGTTTTTTTGTTAATTTGGCTTCAAATCTTTGACTTAATACTACCTGAAAAATATCTCCTATTTTAATATATTTTTTTGCTTTATTAACCATCGATAAAAATTTATTTTTTGATGTATTTGATTTGATTATTAAATCTTTAGATTTTTGATTTATTTTTTTTCTGATAATCTTAAAAGAGGATTGAGACTCTAACTTTAAAAGTTCTGATTTAATTTCATCATATTTCTTGTGATAATTAATGATTTTTTCATCACTAAAAATATTACTAATATAAAATATTTCTTTTTTTAAGTTATCGTGAACAACAAGTGTTCTAGGACGTAAAAGTCTAACATCTGGTAATTTAAGATCATCAGAGCAATTATTTGGAATTTTTTCTATATATCTAATTGAGTCATAGGAAAAATAACCAGAAATAAGAGAACAAATCTTTGGTAAATTTTTTGGAGTTTTAAATTTAAAATCTTCAATTATCTTTTCAATTAAATTTTCAGGTTTTTCTTTTAATTTAATTCTTTTATTATTTTCAATCAAATAAGAGTTTTTATTATTGAATTCCCATATTTTATCTGGGTTTTTTCCAAATATAGTATATCTACCTTTAATTTTACCTTTTTCTACAGACTCAAAAATAAAACTATTTTTTTCTTCTAAGAAATTATCTATTAAATTTAAAACCTCATTATCATCCTTAACTTTTTTTGAGGTATATATAATTTGATTTTTTTTGTTTCTATGCCGAAACTTAAATTCATAAAAGCTTCGATTAATTATCATTGAAAGAAATTTTTTACTCGTTCTATTGTTTTTTGATTTATTGTTATATTATATTTATCACTTAGAAGCATATCATAAGACACCAATATACTATTTCTGTTAATTGATTTCTCCTTATTTAAGTATTCATTATAATTTTCATCAATATTATCTAAATTTTCATTTTTGAAATTTACAATTTTTGCTAAATAAATATTGTTTTTATCATCGTTGATTAATGTAAATGAGCTAATAGGTAACGAATACATTAATTTAACAGCATCTATTTCAAATTTTTTATTATCTCTAATTGAATTTATTTTTCCTTTTTTTATTTGATTCATTCCTAATTTTAAAAAATCATTTTCATTAAAATTTTTATCTCTTATTTTTTCTAATAATTTTTTATTATATTCAAATTTATTTTTTTGTTTGACTAGTTCTATTATTTCATTTTTAGTTTGAATATCTTTTAAGTCAGGAGTTTTCTCTTCAATTTTATCTATATTGTATATGACATAATCATTCTCATATTCAAAAATATCAATATTGGTATTTCTTGATTGAAATATTTTTTTTTCAATGTCTTTTTTTTCAGATGAAAATTTAAAATTTGATACATTAACTGAATTAATATTTAATTTAGAAATAATATTTTCAAATTGTATTTCATTTGAAATGTCTATTTCCACTTGATCAATTTTATCAAAAAAAGCTTGGTTAAAATCATCTATGCCAAGTAAATTTTGTGGGTTTAATATCGCATATTTAAAATCAACATACTCAATCTTAATTTTGTCTTCATTATTTTTGATAAAATTTTTTAAATCTTTTTCATCAATATCTTCTTCTTTTTTATAAAAATTTTGTAAATTTATATATTCTATTTCAAGTTTTTTGTTTTCTTCTTCAAACAATCTTTTAATCATAAATTGTGGCGCTACTGTTCCAGCACCAATATAATCAAATAATTTCTTTTGTAATTCTCGACCTTTTAATTGTAGTTCAAATTGTGGTGCTGATAAGTTATTTTCTAATAAAAATTTTTCATATTTTATTCTTTGAAAACTTTTATTATCATCTAAAAAATTCTTATTTTTTTTTATTCGTTTTAGTAACGAATTTTTTGAATAAATTATATTGAAATTTTCAATTTCTAAATCCAGTAAAGCTGTTGAAATTAAAGATGTTAACAACTCCTCAATAATATTGTTATCTAAATTTTCTCTTATTGATTTTTCTGGAATTCCAGAGTCATTTATATGATCAATAAATTCTTGAGTAGAAATATTTTTATTATTGACTTTAGCTATGCTATTTGTATTTCCTCCACTAAACATACTTCCCATGCCCCAAAATACAAAAGGAATAATAATAATGAAAACTAATATTCCAGCAAATTTAGTTTTTGCAAAATTTCTAAAACTTCCAATCATTATATTATAAATTTATTGATCTATAAAAAACAAACCTATAGATTAAAAAGTATCATATGACAAATAAATATATGTATTTTGTAGCTAATTGGAAAATGTTTGGAAACTTAAAATCATTAAATACATTGAATAAAGTTATTAAATTTTCAAAATCTAAAGAAATTAAGAAAGGTAGATTAATCTATTGTCCCCCATATACATTAATTAGTTCTTTTTTGAAAAAGTTTGAAAATTGTTTAATAGATTTAGGTGCGCAAAATTGTCATGAAAGTGACGTATACGGCTCACATACTGGTTTTATAAATTCAAGAATGCTAAAAAATGTTGGAGCTAATTACGTAATTATAGGTCATTCTGAAAATCGAAGAAAAGGAGAAACTGATAAACTAATAAATATAAAAATTAAGAATGCCATTAAAGCAAAATTGAAGATAATTTTTTGTATAGGTGAAACTATATCTGAAAAAAACAAAGGTAAAACTAAATTAATCTTATCAAAACAAATTAAGCTTGGTTTAAAAAAGATTAAAATAAAATCGAATATATTTATTGCATATGAACCCGTTTGGTCTATAGGCACAGGCAAAATTCCTAAAATTAGAGAGTTAGATCAAATTATCAAATTTATAAAAGGTAAGTTTAAAGATAAGTTGCCTAAAATTTTATATGGTGGATCTGTCAATACTCAGAATATTAATGACTTAAAACAAATAAGTAATCTTGATGGTTTTTTAATTGGTGGAGCATCACAAAATGCAAAAAAATTTATTGATATAGTCAAAAAAACATATAGTTAGTTTCCATGGAAAATATTTTATTAGTCTTGAATATAATATTTGCTTTAATTTTAGTTTTGTTAGTCTTAATGCAAAAATCAGAAGGGGGAGCTCTTGGAATAGGTGTTTCTCAAGAAAATTTCATGTTTTCAAGGTCTGCTGGAAATTTTATGACTAAAGCAACTGCTGTTGTTGCAACACTTTTTATTATATGCAGCTTAGGTTTAACTATTGTTTCTCGAGGAGATTTGACTCCAACTTCTTCTGTTTTGGATGCAGTTGAGGAAAAAGTCGAGGATACACCATCAATTCCAGAAAATAATAATTAATACTTTCAATTTTCTTTTTTCTTCGCTATAAGATAGTTCCATGGCGCGATTTATTTTTGTCACGGGCGGCGTGGTCTCATCATTAGGAAAAGGTCTCTCTTCTGCATCCCTAGCTTATTTGCTTCAATCTCGAGGATATAAAGTAAGATTAAGGAAACTAGATCCATATTTGAATGTAGATCCCGGAACCATGAGTCCTTTTCAACATGGAGAGGTTTTTGTAACAGACGATGGTGCTGAAACTGATTTAGACCTAGGACATTATGAAAGATTTTCTGGTGTTTCAGCAAAAAAATCTGACAATATTACTACTGGAAAAATTTATAATGATGTTCTTTCAAAAGAAAGAAAGGGTAAATATCTTGGCAAAACTGTTCAAGTTATTCCTCATATAACAGATCGTATTAAAGAGTTTATTAGAAATGACTCTTCAAAAGAAGATTTTGTAATTTGTGAAATTGGAGGAATAGTGGGTGATATTGAAAGCTTACCTTTTGTAGAGGCAATAAGACAATTTGCAAATGATATTGGAAAAAAAAATACGTTGTTTATCCATCTAACTCTTGTTCCATATCTAAAAGCTTCAGATGAAATAAAAACTAAACCAACTCAACATTCTGTTAAAGAATTAAGAAGTATAGGTATTCAGCCTGATATTATTATCTGTAGAAGTGAAAGACCAATACCTTTAGAACATAGAAAAAAAATCTCGTTATTTTGCAATGTGAATATTAAAAATGTAATTGAAACTGTTGACGTAAAAACTATTTATGAGGCTCCAATGAGTTTTTTCAAAGAAAAGTTAGACATTCAAGTTTTGAATTATTTTAAAATGAAATCTAAAAAATCAGTGAATCTTAATCCTTGGAGAAAAATTACAAAAATAATTTTAAAAACTAAAAAAGAAGTGAATATAGCAATAATTGGTAAGTATGTAGAATTAAAAGATGCTTATAAATCCCTCGATGAAGCTTTAACTCATGGTGGAATTGAAAATCACGTTAAAGTCAATTTAGTGAGAATTGATTCCGAAAAATTAAAAGTATCTGAAATAAAATCAAAACTTAAAAATATTTCTGGAGTTTTAATTCCTGGTGGTTTTGGAAAAAGAGGCACCGATGGTAAAATTGAATCTATCAAATATGCAAGAATTAATAAAATTCCTTTTCTCGGAATTTGTTATGGAATGCAAATGGCTATAATTGAATTTGCTAGAAACAAACTTAATCTTAAAAAAGCTACGTCAAGTGAATTTGATAAAAAAGGCATACCAATTATAGGTTTAATTAATGAATGGATAAAAGATGGTAAGACAATTAAAGGCACTGATAAAAATCTAGGTGGAACAATGAGATTAGGTTCATATGAAGCAAAATTAAGAGAAAATTCTTTTATTAGAAAAATTTATGGAAAAAAAATAATTAAAGAAAGACACCGTCATAGGTATGAAGTAAACATTAATTATAAAGAAAAGTTTGAAAAAAATGGAATGAATTTTTCAGGCTTATCTCCTGATGGCATGTTACCTGAGATTATTGAGCTTAAAAATCACCCGTGGTTTATAGGTGTTCAATTTCACCCTGAATTTAAATCTAGACCTTTGTCTCCTCATCCTTTATTCTCTTCTTTTATCAAGGCATCAAAAAATCATAAATGAGTAGTGTAAAAGTAAATTGTGGAAAAATAGAAATCTCAAATGGAAATAAAATCTGTATTATAGCAGGTCCTTGCCAACTAGAAACAGAACAACATGCAATGGACATGGCTGGAAAAATTCAAGAGATTACTAAAAAATTTGGACTTGGATTTATTTATAAAACATCTTTTGATAAAGCTAACAGAACAAGTTTAAAAGGAAAAAGAGGAGCAGGTTTAGAAGCTTCACTTCCTGTTTTTGATAAGATTAAAAAAGAATTAGGTATACCGATTCTCACTGATATTCATAATACTGAACACTGCTCCATTGTAAGTAAACATGTTGACGTACTTCAAATACCAGCTTTTCTTTGTAGACAAACAGATTTATTAATAGCTGCAGCTAAAACAAATAAGATTATTAATGTAAAAAAAGGACAATTCTTAGCTCCATGGGACATGGTTAATGTAACAAAAAAAATTTCAGACTCAGGAAATAAAAATATTTTAGTTACGGAAAGGGGAGCAAGCTTTGGTTATAATACTCTTGTTTCTGATATGCGATCACTTCCTATTATGGCAAAAAATGGTTATCCAGTAATTTTTGATGCTACACATTCAGTTCAACAACCTGGAGGGCTAGGAGAAAAAAGTGGTGGTCAAAGAGAATTTGTAGAATATTTAGCAAGAGCTGCTGTTGCAGTTGGAGTTGCAGGAGTATTTATTGAAACTCATCAAGATCCAGATAATGCACCTTCAGATGGCCCCAATATGCTTCCGCTAGATAAGCTAGAAAATTTATTAAACCAACTTACAGAAATTGATAATTTAATAAAAAATTAGTGAGTAAAATTTTAAAAGTTAAAGCCCGTCAAGTTTTTGACAGTAGAGGAAATCCTACTGTTGAAGCAGAAGTCTTTACAAAAAAAAATAATGCACGCGCTATATGTCCATCAGGAGCCTCTACTGGTAGTTACGAGGCTTTTGAAAAAAGAGACAAATATAATAAGAAATATTTAGGAAAAAGTGTTCTAAACGCAATAAATTTAGTTAATACAAAAATTTCAAAAAAACTTAAAGGGTTCGATATACACAATCAAGAAAGAATAGATGCAATCATGATTAATTTGGATGGAACTAGGCAAAAAACTAAATTAGGTGCTAATGCAATACTTGCTGTATCAATGGCAGTCAAAAAACTCTCAGCTCAAATAAGAAAACTTCCTTTGTATAAAACTTTTTTAATAAAAGATAATTTTAAATTACCATTTCCATTAATGAATATTATTAATGGTGGAGCTCATGCCAACAATGGTTTAAGAATTCAAGAATTTATGATCAGGCCAGATCGAGCAAAAAGTTTTTCAGATGCAATAAGAATTTGTTTTTTAGTAATCAATAATTTGAGAAGTATTATTAAGTCAAAAGGTTTATCTACTTCTGTTGGGGATGAGGGTGGCTTTGCACCAATGATAGAAAATAATAAACAAGCATTAGACTTAGTTGTTTTGGCAATAAAAAAATCTGGTTTTGTAAATGGTCGAGATGTTTCAATATGCTTGGATGTTGCAGCGAATGAATTGTATAAAAAAGGTAAATATTCTATTCATTCAAAAAATTATATGACTGTTGAAAAGTCTATTAATGAATACAAAAAAATTATTAATAAATATAAAATCAAGTCAATTGAAGACCCTTTCGCTGAAAATGATTGGATGGCTTGGAATAAATTAATGAAGTCAATTAAAAAAGTCCAAATAGTAGGTGATGATCTTTATGTAACTAATCTTGAGAGACTAAAAAAAGGATTTTTGAATTTATCATCTAATGCGATTTTAATTAAACTCAATCAAATAGGCACGGTTTCAGAAACTTTAGATGTAATTAAATTTGCGCAAATAATTGGATATAAGACAATAATTTCTCATAGATCAGGAGATAGCGAGGATACTTTTATTGCAGATTTAGCAGTTGGAACAAACTCAAATCAAATAAAAACAGGATCTTTAGCAAGATCTGAAAGAGTAGCAAAATATAATCAATTATTACGCATAGAAGAAGAACTTGGAAAAAAAGCTAGAATGAATAAGATTCATTAATGTTTAAAAGTATAAAAAATAATTACTTTTTATTTATATCAATTTTTTTAATTTTATATTTTTTTTTTAATCTTTTGTCCGGTCAAAGAGGACTTATTTCCTATTTTGAAAAAAAACAGACATTAAAAAACCTTAAAAAAGATGAATTATTATTAACTAAACAAATTAATGACTTGGAATTTAAAAATTCATTATTAAGTGACAATCTTGATCTTGATTATATTGAAACATTGATTAGAGAGAGATTTATATTTGGAAAAAAAAATGACAATATTTATATAATTAAAAATAATGACACAAAAAATTAGACCCAGACATCCAGAAAAAATTAATAATCCAATTAATCCAATTAAAAAAAAACCTTCATGGATTAGATCTAAGCTCACTAATAGTAAGGAATTTTTTTTAACAAAAACAATTGTGAATAAAAATAATCTTGTAACAGTTTGTCAGGAAGCAAATTGTCCAAATATAACTGAATGTTGGAGCAAAAGACATGCAACATTTATGATAATGGGTGATACGTGTACGAGAGCATGTGCATTTTGTGACGTTAAAACTGGTAAACCGGGCAGATTAGACGAACTAGAACCTATTAAGATTTCTCAAGCTGTTAAAAAATTAGATTTAAGACATGTTGTAATTACTTCAGTAGATAGAGATGATTTAGACGATGGTGGTTCAAATCATTTTTATGAAGTAATAAATCAAACTAGAAAAATTAACCCTAATACCACTATAGAGGTTTTAACACCTGATTTTTTAAGAAAAGGAGATGCTTATAAAAAAGTTCTAGAAGCTAATCCTGATGTTTTTAATCATAATATTGAAACTGTACCCAGTCTTTATTTAAAAGTTAGACCTGGTTCAAGATATTTTGCTTCTCTGGAACTTTTAAAGAATGCAAAGAAAATCAATAAAAAAGTTTTTACTAAATCAGGAATAATGGTTGGTTTGGGTGAAACAAGAGATGAAATTTTACAAGTAATGGATGATCTAAAATCTGCCAATGTTGATTTTTTAACTATAGGTCAGTATCTACAACCATCTGTAAAACATTTTCCTTTAGATAGATACTACACACCTGATGAATTTAAAGATTTAGGAGATATCGCTAAAGCTAAAGGTTTTTTACTAGTTTCTTCATCTCCTTTAACAAGATCTTCATACCATGCGGATGAAGACTTTGCTAAACTTCAACAAAATAGAATTAATAATCATTAATGCCTAAAGCTTCAGTTAAGCGATTAATTGAATGTAAAAAAAAAGATTTAATTGAATTAGTTTTAGATATTGAAAAATATCCTGAATTTGTTCCGTTTTGTTTTGATGCAAAAATATATGAAAATAAAAAAGAAGGTGAGTTAATAAAAATTATTGCAGATTTAACAATTGGTAAAGGACCCTTTAAAGATACTTATAAAAGTGATGTCGTCTTTAATAAAAAAGAAGATTCAATATTTGTGAAGAATATAGATGGTCCTTTAAATCATTTATCCAATAATTGGACATTTACTGACAAAAAAAATGGAATTACTGAGATTATTTTTGATATTGATTTTGAGATTAAGAATAAATTTTTAAATTCTTTAATGGTTGTTTCTTTTCAGTTTGGATTAGAGAAAATAGCTGATGCATTTCAGAAAAGAGCAGAGGAACTATTTAGCAGTTCTAAGAACTAAATTTAAAGCTTTTTTAACTGTAGCTTTTTGTATTGATGATCTTTTTTTACTTTTGAATAAGCACTTATTAATTAGTATTTTGTTACCTTTTTTAATTCCAATATAAACTAAACCTACAGGTTTTTGTTTCGTTCCGCCTTTAGGTCCAGCAATACCAGTTATTGAAACATTAATATTAGCCTTAGATATTTTAGATAAATTTTTAACCATTGCTGAACAGCACTCATGGCTTACAGCACCATATTTCTTAATAATATTTTTATTTACTTTTAAAATATTTATTTTTGCATGGTTGGAGTAGGTAACAAGACCTAAATTAAATACTTTTGATGCACCACTAATTGAAGTAATTGTGCTTGCTAGTAATCCTCCTGTGCATGACTCAGCAAATGAAATCTTAAGTTTTTTTTTAGTTAGTATTCTTATTAAAGATTTCATTAGATAAAATAACTACTTAAAACCATAAAACAAATTAAAGATAAAACAACATAGAAACCAGCGCAAACATCATCCATGATTACTCCAAAACTATTTTTGAAATTTTTATCAAAATAGCTTACTGGAAATGGTTTTACTATGTCAAAAAATCTAAATAATACAAAGCAAATACAATAAAAGATTATAGCTTCATCAGCTGACTTTTCTATTCCATGTGAAATTTCGTAAAGATAAATCGGAATAGATTGACCAATAAATTCATCTATAATTACTTCTTTTGGGTCTTTATTTTCACTATCTTTGATATGGGTTGCAACTGCTAAAAATGAAAAAATAAAAATAACCACCAAACCTATCAATATAAAGTTCGAAGATAGGTTTAATATATGGAATAAGGCATAAAGTATAATTATTGTTGCTAGTGATCCAAACGTACCAGGAATTTTTGGAAGTTTTCCTAAACCAAACATTGTGACAAATAATTTATTTAAAGTTTTAATCATATTTTGTAATTGAAACTATCACCTCACAAGCAATTGCTTTTTCTTTTCCTATTAAACCTAATTTTTCTACTGTTTTACCTTTTAAATTAATTTGATTTTTATTTAAAGTTGTAAGCTTTGATATTGAGTTGATTATTTTGTTTCGATACTTTGAAACTTTAGGCTGTTCACAAATTAAATTTATATCAAGGTTATTTATTGAAAAATTAGATTTATAAAGATTGTCTATTATCGGTTTTAACATTTTTGGAGATCTTATATTCTTAAATTTTTTTGTATTTGGAAAATAAGTACCAATATCTTTTTTTCTTATAGCACCTAAAATTGCATCGATTATTGCATGCAAAATTACATCTCCATCTGAATGACCTTCAAGGCCAGAGTGAAAAGGAATTTTTACACCTCCAAGATAAAGTTTTTTCTTTTTTACTAGTTTGTGGATATCAAAACCTATACCAAAATAAGTTTTGTAAGTTTCTACATCATTTAAGTAAGTAATTTTACTATTTTTGTTTTCTCCTGGTATGAATTTAACTTTAACATTATTTTTTATAAAAAGTGTGGCCTCATCACTTATTTTACTTTTTTCGTTTATTGCGAGATTATGTAATTCTTTAAATCTAAAGGCTTGGGGAGTTTGAGTTAATAAAGAATTATTCTTATCTAGATTAAATATTTGATTTTTTATTATATATTTTATTGAATCTTTTGATGTAATTATTGGAACTACAGCTTTATTATATTTTAAAGCCTTAAATAAATTTTTAAGCAATTTTATTGAAAAATTAGGTCTAGCTGCATCATGAATAAACACGTTTTTTGGTTTATATTTTTTAAGGTATTTTAAAGCTAACAAAGATGAGTCTGATCTTTCTTTACCACCTTTTATAATGCTTATTGATTTGGAATATTTCTTTTTTTTAAAATGATTTACGTTATTTGTTACTATTAATATCTTTTTAAAAAGCTTAGAATTTAATGATTTCTCAATGGAATGATCAATAATTTCTTTATTTTTATAATTATAGAATTGTTTGGCTATATTTTTATGAAATCTCTTACTTTTTCCTGCAGCTAATATTACAAAATAGTTGTTCATTTGTTTAAATACTATAATTCTAAATTATGCTTGAATTTTTGAAAAAAAATATATTCATAATAATACTATCTAGTATCACACTATTTGTTGGTTTTTTAACTTTTTTAACATTCATTGATAGAAGTTTTCTTGAATTAAATCAAAGTAATTTACAATATTTATTAATTTCAAACATCATATTACTTTTTTTATTATTTATATTTATTTTTATAGAAATAAAAAAATCTATTAAAAGTGATATTGATAAAGATGGTATTAACTCTAACAAAAAATATATCACTTATTTTTCATTATTTACGTTAATTCCATCAATTTTAATTTCAGTTTTTTCATTATTCTTATTTTCATTTGCCTTAGAGAAGTACTTTGATAAAAAGGTGACAACAGTTGTAAATAATTCATATGAACTTGCGAAAAATTATGTTCAGGAAGTAAGAAATAAGATAGAGTCTGAAACAGTTCTAGTAGCATTTGATTTAAATAAAAGTGCAAAATTTCTTAATGATAATCCAAATGAGTATTCACGTTTTTTACAAACACAAAAATTGATTAGAAATTTAGATGAAATACATATTATTAATCAGGATAAAAAACTCTTGTTTTCAACAATCAAAATCTTAGATGAATATAAACCACCTATTGATAGAGCTTTAAAACTTGTTTTAGAAGATGATAGACCTTTAAAAATTATTAATGCTCCTGATAATATTTCTGCAGCTATTATGAGATTACAAGCATTTGAAAATAGATTTTTGTATGTCATTAAATACTTAGATGCAGATATATCTAATTATTTAAATGAATCTCAAGAAGCTATTAATTTTTATTATAATGTTGAAGAGAGGAGCACTGGAATTAAGATATCATTTGCAATTATTTATATTATAATCGTCTCATTACTTTTATTTATTTCAATCACAATTGCTATAAGATTTTCATCGAGATTTTTTAGGTCAATTAATAATTTAATTTTAGCATCATCTTCTATAGGTCAAGGCAATTTAGATACAAAAGTTCCAGAAATAAAAACTGATAAAGATATGGAAATTTTAAATAAAAATTTTAATTTAATGATTAGTAGATTAAAAGACCAACAAGAAAAACTTATTATTAATGAAAGATACAAAGCTTGGGGTAATTTAGCTAGAAAACTTGCTCATGAAATAAAAAACCCCTTAACACCTATTCAACTAACTTTGGATAGAATCAAAAGTAAATATTCAGAAAAAATTTTAAAAGAAGATCAGGAAAATTTTAAGGATAATTTAAAGATTATAAACAATCAAATTAAACAAATAGAAAATTTGGTTAATGAATTTTCTGATTTTGCTAGAATGCCTAAACCAGTTTTTAAAAATAATAATTTAATAGATATTTTAAGTGAAAATATAGAGTTATTAAAAAGATTAGATAAAACTATTGAAATAACTTTTAATAAAAAAGATAAAAAGATCTTATTTAATAGTGACAAAGAACAACTTGGTAGAGCTTTTTTTAATTTAATTAAAAATTCTATAGAAAGTATTCAACAAAAGACTGAAAATACCTCGAATTTTGAAAAGAAAATATCAATTGAAATTTCTCAAAATAATGACCATATTAATTTCATTATAGTTGATAACGGTATAGGTTTTAATGAAGTTAAAAATAATATAAAGGATATTTTGAACCCGTATTTTACTACTAAAAAAAAAGGCACTGGCTTAGGACTATCTATAGTTAATAAGATAATAAACGATCACAATGGAGAACTTAAATTTATTTCTATTCCCGATGGAGCTAAAATAGAGATCAATTTTAAAATTAATGTCAGTTGAAATATTAATTGTTGATGACAATTCAGATATAAGAAATATCTTAAATGAATTATTGATTGATGCAGGATACAAAACAAGAATTGCTGCAAATTATAATCAGGCTTTAACTGAAATAGATAAAAAAATTCCAGATATAGCTATTCTTGATGTCAAATTAGATAAAGGTGATAATGATGGTATCGAATTATTATCTCACATAAAATCTAAAAATAAAGATGTCCCTGTAATAATTATTACCGGTCATGCAAATATAGAGATGGCAGTTAATTCACTTAAACATGGAGCTTTTGAATTCGTTGAAAAACCGTTTGATCAAACAAGACTATTAAATTTTGTTAAAAGAGCTGCAGAAAATTTAGATTTAAAAACTAAAAACAGAGAATATGAAAATAAATTATTTTCATCTTATGATTTGATTGGTAATAGTAAAAATATCTCCAATATAAGAGATCAAATTAAGAAAATTTCTATTACAGAAAGTAGAGTTATAATTAATGGTCCCTCTGGTTCTGGAAAAGAATTAATTGCAAGAAAAATTCATAAAAATTCAAGAAGAAATAATAAACCTTTTATAATAATTAATGGAGCCTTACTTGACTCAAGAAAATATGAATTTGAGCTTTTTGGTGAGGAAAAAGATAATAATTTAATTTCTTATGGTGCTTTAGAAAAATCTAATAAGGGTACATTATTAATTGATCAAATTTCTGAAATTCCTTTAGATATACAATCAAAAATTTTACGAGTTTTAATTGATCAAAAATTTAAAAGGGTAAATGGTAATTCAGATATTAATGTTGATGTAAGAATTATTTGTTCATCAAGTAAAGATCTAAAACAAGAGATTAAAATTGGAAATTTTAGAGAAGATCTTTATCACAGGTTAAATGTTTTTGAAATTAATATTGAGCCATTAAAGAAAAGAGTTTCAGATATTCCTTTGTTAATTAAGTATTTTTCAAATAAAATATCAGAAAATTATAATATTCAAGAGTTAGAAATAGATGAAAATAACAGTTATATATTAAATCATGATTGGCATGGCAATGTAAGAGAACTTAGAAATTTGATAGAAAGAATAGCAATATTACAACCTGAGAATAAAGAGAAAATTCTAAATATAATTAAAGAGTCATTAAAAAGTGAGGATTTTACTGACAAAATTCAAGAAAGTAGCCTATCAGTACCGCTAAAAGAGGCTAGAGAAAAATTTGAAAAAGAGTATTTATCTCTACAATTAAAAAAATTTAATGGAAATATCTCTAAAACAGCAAATTTTGTTGGAATGGAAAGAAGTGCCCTACATAGAAAATTAAAAGGTCTAGGTATAAAAGAATTTAATTAAATGAATATAATAATTTGCGGCGCTGGGAGAGTTGGTTTCACAATAGCTAAATTACTAAGTGAACAAGGACACTCAATTACAGTTATTGATCAATCAAGCGAAGATATTCAAAAAATAAACGATAGTTTAGACGTTAAAGCTATTGTTGGAAAAGCTACATATCCATCTATACTTGAAAAAGCTAATGCTTCAGAAACTGATATGATTATAGCCGTTACAAGAAATGATGAGATAAATATGCTTATATCTCAAATTGCTTTTTCAATATTCAATATCCCCAAAAAAATTGCAAGAATTAGATCTCAGGATTACTTAAATCCAAAATTTACGAGAGTTTATAATAAAGAAAATTTACCAATCGATGTAATCATTTCACCTGAAATCGAAATAGCTAAATCCATCCAAAGAAAATTAGAGGCACCCGGTGCTTTAGATAGTGTTCCTTTTGCAGATAATAAAATAAGATTATTAGAAATATTTATTAAAGATGACTGTAAGTCGATTGGTATAAAATTTAATGAATTAACCAATATATATCCAAAACTTGAAGCAAATATTATTGGTATTAATAGAGAAGATAAATTTTTTATACCAAAAAAAACTGACTCAGTAAAAAAAGGTGACAAAATTTATTTAATTATCAATGCCTCACAAATGTCAGAAACTTTGGAAGCATTTAGTCATTCTGAAAAAATATCAAAAAAAATATTAATAATAGGTGGTGGAAATATTGGCTTTAATCTTGCAAAAAATATTGAAGAAACATTAGATACTGTAAGAGTTAAGATTGTTGAAAAAAATAAAGATAGAGCTGAATACTTAGCAAATCAATTAAATGATACTATTGTTATAAATGGAGATGGTTTAGATGAAGAAGTTTTGACTGAAGCTAACTTAGATGAAGCTGAAACTGTTTTAGCATTAACAAATGATGATGAAGATAATTTGATGGTCAGTGTATTAGTTGAAAAATTTACAAAAGATCAAAAAAAAATTGATGATAAAAGAACAATGGCTTTAATTAATAAACCAAATTATTCTTTATTACAATCGTCATTAAAAATTGATGATTTAATTGATCCTAGAATGACAACGGTCTCAAGCATATTAAAACATATTCATAAAGGAACAATTGAAAATGCTTATACTATTTCCAATGGTGAATATGAAGTAATAGAAGCAGAAATAGCAGAAACATCAGAATTGATTAATAAAGAAATAAAAAATTCAAATTTACCTGAAGAGTCAAGAATTGGTGCAGTTTTAAGAGACAAAAAAATTATCATACCTAGATCAAATTTTATTTTTAAAAAAGATGATAGGGTTGTTTTTATTGTTAAAAAAGACTCAATTCCTTTTGTAGAAAATATTTTTAGACTAAGTTCTGTATAATTAAATGTTTGGATTGCAAATTAGATTTTTAAGTTTTTTTTTTGGTATAATTTCGATTTTATCTTTTTTTAATATAATCTATTCTTATTATTTAAATTTATATTTAAATCTAAATACTTATTACTATTCTTTAATCGTATCTTTAATTATTTCGATAATATTTTATAAGATAGAAATACCACAAAAAAAAATATCAATCTTTGACAAAATTTTAACTGTATTTTTAGGTTATATAATAATACCTCTTATTTTATCTATTCCTTTTTATTTAAGTATTTACAATTTAACTTTTTTGAATTCTTATTTTGAAGCAATATCAGGCTTTACATCAACTGGCTTTAGTATTTTTGAAAATATCAAACATGTTGATCAAAGTTTAATTTTATGGAGGTCGTCAAGTCAATGGGTAGGGGGACTTTATTTTCTTTATTCAATTATTCTTCTAATTGATATTTATGATGAAAATTTTAAAAAAACATTAACAAATTTTATTTCTTTTGATCGCGCAGAAATTTTTAAACAGGCAATTAAGATACTTTTATTATATTCGATTTTAACACTAATTATTTTTATAATTCTTAACATTTTCTCAATTAGAGCTTTCAATTCACTTAATTTGGCTTTCACACTTATTTCTTCAGGAGGTTTTTTACCTGTAAATGATCTTTCAAGTATAATTAAACAAAATTCTCAAATTATAGTTCTTTCTTTATTAATGCTAACTTCCTTTTTTAGTATTTTTTTTAGTTATAACTTAATCTTTTTTAAAAATAAAAATGTTAATTTTTTTTATGAAGATCTCCATTTAATAGTTTATTTAATATTTATTATTTCAATTTTTTTTCTATTCTTTAGTTTTAATAGTGATTTTTCTATTAATCTTTTATCAATAACAAGCAGTATATCTAACATTGGTTTTTCTCTTAAATCAAATCATGAAAATCTAACTTTTATTTTTTTAATATTAGTAATTATTGGAGGGTCTTTTTTTTCCACAAGTTCAGGTTTGAGATTTATTAAGATTTATTCTTTATTTAAATATTCAATAAATCAAATATTGTCATTTAGTAGACCAAAGAATATTTTTATGAATAAACTCTTATTTACTAAAATAAATTTTGATTTTAATGAAATAAATAAATATTTTTTAACTATATTAATTTTTATTTTTTCATTTTTTATTTTAACATCTTTATTAACTTTGAATGGCATAGAATTTGAGAGATCATTTAAGCTAGCTATTTTAACATTAATGAATACTGTAAATTCTTCAATTTATGGTTTAGATGAATTTAATTTTAACAATCTTCATTTTTTGACAAAATATACTCTAATTTTCTTCATGATTATTGGTAGAATTGAATTGTTAACAATTTTAGTCCTTATCAAAAAATTTCTTTTTAAAAATTAGTTTATTATTGTATATGTATATTTCACATAAATTGCGCCCTTAGCTCAGCTGGATAGAGCATCGGTTTTCTAAACCGAGGGTCGGAGGTTCGAATCCTCCAGGGCGCGCCATATTTACCTTTTTTTATACAATTTATACTCTAAATTTCACTTGACTACATTTGACACATTTCATTTCTTATAAAAAATATTTGTTGAAGAGTTTTTTCTTACATGCTTAAATTATGGATATTCAAAAGTTATTTTGAATTATTTGTTAACAAATAAATAAACAATAGGAAGAGATATGTTTAAATACTTAAAACAATTAACTTCTTTAGTTGCTATGGTAGCTGTGTTGTTCGCTTTTACAACAGAGTCTATGGCTGCTAAAAAATCTAAAACACTTAAAAACACTCAAAAAAAGGGTTTTGTAAGATGTGGAGTATCTCAAGGTCTTCCAGGATTTTCTAATGCTGATGCTGCAGGAAATTGGACTGGTGTTGACGTTGATGTATGTAGAGCGGTAGCTGCTGCAGTACTAGGTGATGCAAACAAAGTTAAGTTTACACCACTAAGTGCTAAAGAAAGATTTACAGCTTTAACTTCTGGTGAGATTGATATCTTATCAAGAAACACAACTTGGACTCTTTCAAGAGATGCTGATATCGGACTTACTTTTGTAGGTGTGAACTTTTACGATGGACAAGGTTTCATGGTAAGAAAAAGTTCAGGTATTACTTCAACTAGTCAATTCAAAAATGGTATCTCAGCTTGTACTAATATCGGTACAACAACTGAGCTAAACATGAGAGACTTCTTTAATTCTAGAGGAATTTCTTATGAACCAGTTGCTTTTGAAAAAGCTGACGAAGTTGTAGCTGCATATGATGCAGGTAGATGTGATACTTATACTACTGATAAATCTGGTTTAGCTGCTCAAAGAACTAAAATGAAAAACCCTGATGAACACATTGTTCTTCCAGAAACTATTTCTAAAGAACCTTTAGGACCAGTTGTAAGACAAGGTGACTCAGTATGGGAAGATATCGTAAGATGGTCTTTGAACACTATGATCGAAGCAGAAGAATACGGTATTACTTCAGCTAATGCAGACTCAATGAAAACTTCGGACAATCCACAGATCAAAAGACTTGTTGGAGCTGAAGGTGAAATGGGTGCAGCATTCGGTCTAGATAACGAGTGGAACTTAAGAATTATCAAACAAGTTGGAAACTATGGTGAAAGTTATAAAAGAAATATAGCTGACACTGGTATTTTACCAGACAGAGGTCCAAATGAATTATGGACTAAAGGTGGTATTTTATACGTTCCACCATCAAGATAATTTAAGTTATAAATTAATTAAAAAGGGCTAGATTTTTCTAGCCCTTTTTTTATAAACTCATATATTATTCCCTAAGTGAATTTTAAACTTAAAGATATAGGCCCACAATTAATGACAGTTATAGCTGTTGTTCTTGTTTTTGGTTTTTTTACCTACAACGCTCAAGTCAATATGGAGAACAGAGGTATTGATTTTGGTTATGGTTTTTTATCACAAGAGTCTTCATTTGATGTTCAATTTTCTTTAATTGAATATGATGGATCTCACTCATATTTTAGAGCCTATTTAGTTGGTTTGTTAAACACAATACTTGTTTCAGTTATTGGAATTATTCTTGCAACTATCCTTGGTGTAATAGTAGGTATAGCAAGACTTTCTCCAAATTATTTAATTAATAAATTTGCTGCTTTTTACGTAGAATTTTTTAGAAATATACCATTACTTTTACAAATATTTTTTTGGTATTTTGCTGCTTTAAGAGCCTTGCCACTACCTCAAGATGCTGAGCCAATGTTTGGAGTTTCCTTTTTAACAATTAAAGGTTTGTTTGTTCCTGCTTTTATTTGGCAAAATTTTAATATTTTCTTTTATTCAATATTAGCTGCAATTATTGCAATTATAGTTATTCGTATTCATGCTAAAAAATTACAAGAAACTCAAGGTAAACAAACACCAGTTTTATTGATATCAATAGGTTTAATTTTAATTTTACCTCTTTTGAGTTTTTTAATTGGTGGAGTTAGATTATCATTCGAAGTTCCTGTTCTTAAGCAATTGGCAACAACATCATTCATTTATGAAGGGGGTGTAAGTTTACCACCTGAATTAATTGCTCTAGCATTATCTTTGTCTTTATATACAGCAACTTTTATAGCTGAATGTGTAAGAGCAGGGATTCAAGGTGTTGGCAAAGGTCAAAAGGAGGCGGCAGCATCTATAGGATTAACTCCAAATCAAGTGCTTAAATTGGTAGTAATGCCTCAAGCTCTTAGAATAATAATACCACCAACAACCAATCAATATTTAAATTTGACTAAAAATTCTTCATTAGCAGCAGCAATAGCATATCCAGATTTAGTATTAGTATTTGCTGGAACAGCTTTAATGCAAACAGGTAAAGCTATTGAAATAGTATCTATCACAATGTTTACCTACTTATCATTAAGTATTTCAATTTCATTATTGATGAACTGGTACAATAAAAAAATAGCAATAACGGAAAAATAATGTCTAAAATTAACTTTTTAAAACCAGATAAATCTAACCTAAATACTTTTTTATATTTAGGTTCTTTTTTGTTTTTTATTAGTGTTTTGGATGTTTTATTAAATTCTTTTTTTAGTTTAAATATAACTGGTTTTCTACCTAGCTTTTTAAGTTTTTTATTACCATTAATACTAGGTTTTATTGGACTTTATTTCATAAGAATTGAGTTAAGTGGAATCAAACAATTAGACTTGTTAAACAAACATATAAATACTAACAATTTTAACGCAATTTTATCTCTTTTAATAATATTTATAATTTTAAAATCAATTCCACCTATATTAAGTTGGTTTTTTATTGATGCTAGTTTTGCTGGTGATTCAAAAGATGTTTGTACCGGCTCTGGAGCTTGTTGGACATATATTAAAGTTTGGATGAGAAGATTTATGTATGGAATGTATCCCAATGGGGAGCAATGGAGAATAAATTTATCATTTATAGCTTTGGCCTTACTTGGATCTGTTGGATATTTTGCAACTGACAAATTTAAGAAATATTTAACACTTTATTATGTTGTAATTTATCCTTTTATTGCTTTCTTATTCATTTTTTTCTTTATCTCTGGTGGACCAGTATTTTTTGATTTTTCATATGGAATAATTGCTGCAATTCTATCTATCATTATTGGTTTTTTCATTCCTAGTAAGTTTAAATTTTATTATTTTTTAATCGTCCCTTTAGCTTTGTATATTCTATTAAAATATTTCGTTTTTTATGAAGAATTAATTGAATTAGGAAAATTAGATGGATTAAACTGGGTAGAAACTGGTGCTTGGGGTGGACTGTCTTTAACTTTTATAATCTCATTTTTTTGTTTAATTTTTTGTTTTCCAATTGGAATGGCTTTTGCTTTAGGTAGGAGGTCAGGTTTTCCTTTAATTAGATATATATCTATAGGTTTTATTGAATTTTGGAGAGGTGTTCCATTAATTACAGTTCTATTTATGTCAGCTGTAATGTTTCCAATGTTTTTACCAGCAGATTTTTTTATAGATAAATTGGTTAGATGTATAATAGCTATTTCTTTATTTGAGGCAGCTTATGTTGCAGAAGTTATCAGAGGGGGACTACAAGCGCTTCCTAGGGGCCAGTATGAAGCTGCAAAATCATTAGGGATGGGTTATTGGAGAATGCATATATTTGTAATTTTACCGCAAGCTTTAAAACTTGTTATTCCAGGAATTGCAAATACGTTTTTAGCTTTAGTAAAAGACACACCATTAATTTTTGTAGTTGGACTTTTAGAAATTGTTGGAATGCTAAATTTAGCCAAAACTAATCCAGAATGGTTAGGATTTGCTATGGAAGGCTATGTATTTGCAGCGATAATTTTCTGGATTATTTGTTATGCAATGAGTAAATATAGTTATAATTTAGAAGAAAAATATAAAACAGATCGATAAAAATTATGTCAGATAACATTATTCAAATAAATGATATGAACAAATGGTTTGGAGATTTCCAAGTTTTAAAAGGAATTAATTTAGAAGTTAAACCAAAGCAAAAAATTGTTGTTTGCGGTCCTTCAGGGTCTGGCAAGTCTACTTTAATAAGATGTATTAACAGATTAGAAGAGCATCAAGAAGGAGACATAATAGTTGATGGCACAACATTAACAGAAGATACAAAAAATATAGAACAAATTAGAGCAGAAGTTGGTATGGTATTTCAACAATTTAATTTATTTCCACATCTATCTATTTTAGATAATTGTACTTTAGCTCCTATTTGGGTGAAGAAAATGCCAAAAAAAGAAGCTGAAGAATTAGCTTTAAAACATTTGGAAAGAGTTCAAATATTAGATCAAGCTCAAAAATATCCAGGTCAACTTTCTGGAGGTCAACAACAAAGAGTAGCTATAGCTCGAGCGTTATGTATGGAGCCAAAAATAATGCTTTTTGATGAACCTACATCAGCTTTAGATCCAGAAATGATTAAAGAAGTATTAGATGTTATGGTTAATTTAGCTAAACAAGGAATGACAATGATAGTTGTAACCCATGAAATGGGTTTTGCTAAAGAAGTAGCTGATCAAATGATATTTATGGATGAAGGGATGATCGTAGAAAAAGCTGATACAAAGGAATTTTTTGCCAATCCTAAGAGCGAAAGGACCAAACTTTTTCTGAGCCAGATACTATAGTCAATAATAATATCAACATATATTTCTCAAATAATAGTAGAAGTAATACTTGACATATTTTCGGTAAAAGGGGTTTTTGCTAAAAAAATAAAAAAAAATATAGTTGCAGTAGGTTCCAAAAACTAGTTGAATAAGTTTTTTAAAAAAATTAAGAGGGGTCTTAATGGAAGATAATTTTAATAAGCATTTAGGCAATAAGCTTAAGCTTAGAAGACTAGCTTTAGGTTTAACTCAAACTAAAGTAGCAAAAGCAATCAACGTTACATTTCAACAAATCCAGAAATATGAAAAAGGTACTAATGGTGTAAGTTCGATAAGATTATTACAACTTTCAAACTATTTAAAAGTACCAATTAATTATTTTTTTGAGGATTTTTCTGAATATTTAATAAATTTAGAAAGATCAAAAGAAGGACATATGAATGTTAATTACAATTTTTTAGTAAAACTTTATTCAGAATTAAATTCTGATCAAAAATTAAAATTCAATAAGTCTTTACAGGTATCGAGTAGCAATATTTCTAAAGTAGGGTAATTTTGGCTCCTCGGGCAGGACTCGAACCTGCGACCAATTGATTAACAGTCAACTGCTCTACCAACTGAGCTACCGAGGAATATAAAAAGCCAAACTTACTTTTTTTTTTAACTAAAACAAGATTTTTCTTGGAGGCAACGCCCGGAATCGAACCGGGATACAAGGATTTGCAATCCTCTGCGTAACCATTCCGCCACGTTGCCAGTTTTAGTAGATAGCTACAAAGAGTTTTATATTAAATATTTGCAATTAGTCTATTAAATAACGTTCTAATTTGATTATTGTTAATTTAAATTAATAAATTATAAACTATTAATATCCATGAGTAGCGATAAATATATACATTCTGAAGTAGAAGATAGTATTTATACATATTGGGAAAAAAATGAACTTTTCAAACCCAAAAAAAATACAAAAAAATTCTCAATTGTAATTCCACCTCCTAATGTTACTGGAAGTTTACATATGGGGCATGCCCTGAATAATTCAATTCAAGATTTATTAGTTCGTTATTATAGAATGAATAACCATGAAACCTTGTGGCAACCTGGAACGGACCACGCCGGTATTGCCACTCAAGCTCTTGTTGAAAAAAAACTTGAAAAAGAAAATTTGAATAAAAATGATTTAGGTAGAGAAAAATTTATTGAAAAAGTATGGGAATGGAAAAATCAATATGGGGACATTATAATTAATCAGCTTAAAAAACTTGGGTGTTCATGTGATTGGTCTAGAAACGCTTTTACAATGGATGAAAACCTATCTAAATCGGTAATTAAAGTTTTCGTTGAATTACATAAAAAAAAATTAATTTATAAAGCTGAAAAATTGGTCAATTGGGACACAGTCTTAAAAACTGCAATATCTGATCTAGAGGTTGATCAAAGGGAAATGAACTCAAAGATCTACTATATTAGATACCCAATAGATAATTCACCAGATTTTATAACTATTGCAACTACAAGACCTGAAACAATGCTTGGTGATACAGCTATTGCTGTTAATCCAAAAGATAAAAGATTTAAAAAATATGTTGGCAAAACTGTCACTATACCAATAGTAGGTAGAAAAATTAAAATTATAAAAGACAATTATGCGGATCCAAAACAAGGAACTGGTGCATTAAAAATTACCCCAGCTCATGACTTTAATGATTATGATGTTGGACAAAGAAATAAGCTTGAAATTATTAATGTGTTCACTGAGGATGGAAAAATTAATAAAAATGCACCTAGTGATTATGTTGGATTAGATAGATTTGAAGCACGTAAAAAAATTTTAAACGAATTAAATGAAAAAGATTTTTTTGTTAAAGAAGAAAATATTAAAAATAAAGTACCATATGGGGATAGATCAAATTCAGTTATTGAACCTTTTTTAACAGAGCAATGGTTTGTGAATGCAAAAAAATTATCTGTTAAAGCTAAGCAAATAGTTAAATCAAAAAAAACAAATTTCTTTCCAGAAAATTGGTCAAAGACTTATTTTCAATGGATGAATAATATTGAGCCTTGGTGTATTTCTAGACAACTTTGGTGGGGTCATCAAATACCAGCTTGGTATGGTCCTGATAAAAAAATCTTTGTAGCAACTAATGAAACTGATGCAAAAAAACAAGCTAAAAAGTTTTATAAAAAAGATGTAAAAATTACAAGAGATCCTGATGTTTTAGATACATGGTTTTCATCTGGTTTATGGCCTTTTGCAACATTAGGTTGGCCAGATAAAAAAGATTTTGTTAAGAAGTTTTATCCAACAACAGTTTTAGTTACTGGTTTTGATATTATTTTTTTCTGGGTTGCTAGAATGATGATGTTTGGAATGGAATTTTTAAATAAGGAACCGTTTAAAGATATTTATGTTCATGCTTTAGTTAGAGATGAAAAAGGACAAAAAATGTCTAAGTCAAAAGGAAATGTAATTGATCCATTAGATTTAATAGAAAAATATAGTGCAGATGCATTAAGATTTACTCTTCTCTCAATGGCATCACCTGGTACAGATGTTAAACTTTCTGAGGATAGGGTTAAAGGATATAGAAATTTTTTAAATAAGTTATGGAATGCTAATAATTTTTTAATTACCAATAAATGTGATTTTAATAAAACTGATAAAGTTCCCAAAACTACACTAAATATAAATAAGTGGATTTATTCAGAACTAATTCAAACAAAAGATAAAATTGAGAAAAATCTTAAAGATTATAGATTTGATGAAGCAGCTAAAAATGCCTACCAGTTTGCTTGGCATTCCTATTGCGACTGGTACATTGAGCTTTCAAAAACTATTCTATTTTCAGACGATGAAAAATCAAAAAAAGAGGTAAAAGAAGTATCAGCTTATATATTTAAACAAATACTTGTTATTCTTCATCCATTTATTCCATTTGTTACAGAGAAAATCTGGTTAAAAAATAAATTTGATAAATCAGATAAGAATTTTCTAATGCATGCTAATTGGCCATCAGGAAAAGCCAAAAAAGATCAATCAATGAAAGATGTAGAAAGTATTATCAATGTTATTTCTGAACTTAGATCATTTAAAAATGAGCTAAATGTTAGCCCAGGTTCATTTATAGATATTTCAATTAATAAAATTGCTAAAAAAAATAAAACATTAATGACCAATAATGAAATTATTCTCAAAAAGCTTGGTCGTATCAATAATTTCTTTGATAAAGACCAAAAAAAACCATCAGCTACATTAGTTATATCTGGTGACATATTTAAGATATATTTTGATGAAAATGTGGATTTAAATCTAATAAAAGAAAACTTAGTTAAAAGACAGAATAAATATCAAGAGGAAATGAACAAAATATCTCAAAGATTATCTAATAAAGGATTTACTGATAGAGCTCCAAAAAATATTGTTGAACAAGAAAAAACTAACTATAGTAATTTAAAAGATGATATCAAAAAAATATCATTAACGATTGAAAGTTTATAATGCGGAAGTTTAACAAGAAAAAATTACCAAGTAGACATACATCATTAGGGCCAGATAGAGCTCCTCATAGATCTTTTTATTATGCAATGGGTGAGACTGAAAAAGATGTATCAAAACCATTTGTAGGTGTTGTATCCACATGGAATGAAGCAGCGCCATGTAATATTGCTTTAATGAGACAAGCTCAGTCAGTTAAAAAGGGTGTAAGAGCTTTTGGTGGAACTCCAAGAGAATTTTGTACGATTACGGTCACTGATGGTATTGCAATGGGTCACGAAGGAATGAAATCTTCATTAATCTCTAGAGAAGTAATAGCAGATAGTGCTGAACTAACAGTTAGAGGGCACTGTTATGATGCTTTAGTGGGTATTGCAGGTTGTGATAAATCTTTACCAGGATTAATGATGTCCATGGTAAGATTAAACGTACCAAGTGTATTTATATATGGTGGCTCAATACTTCCGGGAAAATATAAAGGTAAAGATGTAACAGTGGTAGATGTTTTTGAAGCTGTTGGAAAACATTCCTCAGGACAAATGTCAGCAAAAGAATTAAGAAAATTAGAATTAGTTGCATGTCCTACAGCGGGCGCGTGTGGCGGACAATTTACTGCAAATACAATGGCCTGTGTTTCAGAGGCAATTGGTTTAGCATTACCTTATTCTGCTGGAACACCAGCTCCATACGAAGAAAGAGATAAGTATGCAAAAGCAAGTGGCCGAATGGTAATGGAATTATTAGCAAAAAAAATTAAACCAAGAGATATTGTTACAAGAAAAGCATTAGAGAACGCTGCAACAATAGTTGCTGCAACAGGTGGTTCAACTAATGCTGCTTTACACTTACCAGCAATTGCAAATGAAGCTGGAATTAAATTTGATTTAATGGATGTTGCAAAAATATTTAAAAGAACTCCTTATCTTGCTGATTTAAAACCAGGTGGAAAATATGTTGCAAAAGATATGTGGTTAGCAGGCGGTGTGCCGATGCTTTTGAAAACCTTATATGATGGTGGTTACATCCATGGAGATTGCATGACGGTTACAGGTAAGACAATGAAAGAAAATTTAAAGGGAATTAAATTTAATCCAAAACAAAAAGTTTTAAGAGCTTATAATAGACCATTATCACCAGATGGTGGTGTAGTAGGATTAAAAGGTAATTTAGCTCCTGAGGGCGCAATAGTTAAAATTGCAGGTTTAAAGAAATTACAATTTACTGGAAGAGCAAGATGTTTTGATAATGAAGAAAGTGCAATGAAAGCAGTACAAAGTAGAAAATATAAAGATGGTGATGTGATTATTATTAGATATGAAGGTCCAGTAGGGGGACCAGGTATGAGAGAAATGCTCTCAACAACTGGTGCAATTTATGGTCAAGGAAAAGGAGAAAAAGTTGCTTTAATTACCGATGGAAGGTTTTCAGGAGCTACAAGAGGATTTTGTGTTGGCCACGTGGGCCCTGAGGCTGCTTTAGGTGGACCTATTGCTCTTTTACGTAATGGTGATGTTATTGATATTGATGCTAAGAAGGGAACAATTAATGTTAGATTAACGAGAACTCAATTAGTTTCAAGAAGAAGAAAATGGAAGGCTAGAAAATCTGACTTTGGATCAGGAACACTTTGGAAATATGCACAAACAGTTGGACCTGCATATTTAGGAGCACCAACTCATCCTGGTAAGAAAAAAGAAGTTAAGGATTATTCAAAAATTTGATGAAAATTCGCCCAGTTATTTTATGTGGTGGAGCAGGAACAAGACTTTGGCCTAATGCTAAAAAACACCAAGCTAAACAATTTATAGATTTTGGTAATTGGACTTTACTAGGAAAAACTTTAGAGAGAGTTAAAGCACATATATTTGATGCTCCAATTATAAGCACCAATGCAAAATATTTAAGACAAGTAAAACAACACTTAAAGAAGCACAAAATTAGAAAATTTAAAATAGTTTTAGAGCCAGCTAAAAGAAATACGGCACCAGCAATTTTAAGTACTGCTTTAATAAAGGATATTTCAAATGAACAACCATTAATGTTTTTAGCCGCTGATCATCTGATAGAGAAGGTTGGTTTATTTAATAAAGCTATTAAAAAAAATCAAAAGAAACTTACTCAAAACAATATTTTTATCTTTGGGATTAAACCCAAAATGCCCTCTAGTGAATTTGGTTATTTTTTAACAAAAAGTAACAAAGTAACTAGATTTGTAGAAAAACCCAAAGAGGCTAAAGCTAAACAAATAATTAGTAAAAAAGGTTATTGGAATTCTGGAATGTTTTATATGAGAAAAGACTCCATTATTAATAATTTTAAGAAATATCAGCCAAATATTTACCGAAACTGTAACAAAGCTGTAACAAAAGCAAAATATAAAAGTAATGTGTATTATTTAAATAAACAAACATTCACTAAAGCAACAGCAAAATCTTTTGATTATGCAATATTAGAAAAAACCAAAGATATAAATGCTATTAAATTAGATATTCCTTGGTCTGATTTAGGGTCTTGGAAAGAAATCTGTAAGATGTATGGACGAAATAAAAGACATTATTATAAAAAGAAGAATGTATTCCATAGACCTTGGGGTAGTTATGTAAATTTATTTAATGGTAAGGAATTTTTGATTAAAGAAATATATGTAAAACCAAAAGGTATTTTAAGTCTTCAGAAACATCATCACAGAGCTGAACATTGGGTAGTAACCCAAGGTAAACCTAAAATTACTTTAAATAAGAAATATTTCACTATGAAACCTGATGAAACTATTTTTATTCCATTAGGTGCAATCCATAGAATAGAAAATCCCTACAAAAAACCAGTGAAAATTATTGAAGCACAAATAGGTTCAATTTTAAAAGAAACAGATATTGTTAGATTTCAGGATGTATACGGAAGAGTAAAGTAGTTTATGGAACTTCTAACATTTGTTTTGTTAATCATAATAGCTATTTTGTTGTTTTTTCTTTTAAAAAAAGAAAGAGTCTTAGGTATTAATACTGAAGTTAAAATTGAAGATAAAAAGTTAGATGAAGATGAAACTAAAAAATATAGAGAAACTATTTATAATCTTTTAAATTACATTCCAGAAGGAATTATAATTCTAAACAAATCTAAAGAAATAATATTTAGTAATAGTTCAGCCAGTAAAAGATTTCAAACAAAGTTGAATGAAAATATAAGTGGATTTTTAAGAAATCCCGACTTGTTAAGTTCAATTGAAAAAGCTTTTAATGGAGAAAATTCTAATGACCTTGAAATAGAGCTACGAAACCCGTCAGTTCTTAGAATGAATGTAACAATTTACCATGATAATCATAATTTATTCTTTGATGAGCCATCTTGCTTGCTTTTTATGAGAGATTTAACAGAATTTCACAAATTTCAACAATTAAAATCAGACTTTGTTGCAAATGTTTCCCACGAACTTAGAACTCCATTGCAATCTATTAAAATGGGACTTGAGACATTTGAAAATAATGCAGATTTAAAAAAGAACTCTGAAGTTACTAATTTATTACCAGTAATGAGCTCTCAATCTGAAAGAATGGAGAATTTAATAAGAGACTTGTTATCTCTATCGAAAATTGAGCTGCAAGAACACATAAGGCCTACACACGAAATAGATTTAATAGAAGTGCTTAGTTACGTGATGAAGACTTATGAAAACATTGTTAAAAAAAATAACATTAATTTAAATCTGCAAAAAACTGAAAATTTCAAAATTATTGGTGATCGGGATAAATTAATAGAAATTTTTACTAACCTTATTGATAATTCAATTAAATATAGTGAGAAGGGTAAAGAAATTAAAATCGCTACGAAAAAAGAGGGTGATCTAAATATTGTCTCTATATCAGATCAAGGCATAGGAATTCCTAAAGAATTTATTCATAGAATCACAGAAAGATTTTTCACTGTTGATCCTAGTAAAAGTCGGAGTGTTGGAGGTACGGGTTTAGGGCTTGCAATTGTTAAGCATTTAGTTTCTCAACATAGAGGCGAAATGATAATTAATAGTGAGGAAAATCAAGGAACCACTATAGATTTGAAATTTAATTCAATTTAATTCAACTAAAAAGTTAGCCTTTGTAACAAAACTTTAACTTTCCTTTAATAAAATATTTAAAATTCAGATTTAATTATTGATGCACAACGAATCTAAAAAAGGAGAAATATGAATAGATTAGTAAAAATTTTATTAGGATTTCTTTTAGTGCTTAGTTTTACAACAACTAGTTACGCAAGAGATCAAATAAAAATCGTAGGTTCTTCTACTGTTTACCCATATGCTACAGTTGTAGCTGAAAAGTTTGGCAAAGGTGGAAAATTCAAGACACCAGTAATCGAAAGTACAGGGACTGGTGGAGGAATGAAATTGTTCTGCGCTGGTGTAGGAGCAAATCATCCTGACATAACAAATGCATCAAGAGCAATTAAAACAAAAGAAAAAGCTCTATGTGAGAAAAATGGAGTTGCTGAAATTATTGAAATAGTAATAGGTAATGATGGTATTTCATTTGCACACTCAGTGAATGCTCCAGATGCAGACTTCACAAAAGAACAATTATGGAGAGCTTTAGCATCTAAAGTAGACATTGATGGAAAACTTGTTGAAAATCCATATAAAAATTGGAGTGATATAGATGCTAGTCTTCCAAATAAAAAGATTGAAATATTAGTTGCACCTCCAACATCAGGTACTAGAGATGCATGGAATTCATTAGTTATGGTTAAAGGATGCACTAAAACAGCTAAATCTCTTTATGATGCTGAAGGTAAAAAAGCTAAAAAGGAATGTGCTAAAATTAGAGAAGATGGATATGCTGTTGAAGCTGGTGAAAATGATACTTTAATTGTGCAAAAACTTTCATCTAATCCTGATGCATATGGTTTTTTTGGTTATAGTTACTTAGTCGCCAACAAGGATAAAATCAAAGCATCATCTATTAATGGTGTTCAGCCATCATTAGAAGGTATCCAAGATTATTCTTATCCAATTGCAAGACCATTGTTCTTTTATGTAAAAAAAGCTCACATTGGAGTAATTCCAGGCATTAAAGAGTTTCTTAAAGAATTTACTTCGAAAAAAGCAATGAGTAACAGAGGTTATTTAGCTGAAATAGGACTTGTTCCTTTGGCTTCAGATAAATACAAAGTTACTAGAACAGCTGCAGTAGATCTGAATACAATCAAGTTAAAATAAATTTCATTTATCCCCAAAAAAAGGCCAGTAATAACTGGCCTTTTTTGTTTATTCAATCTTAGATTTAATTTGTAATATTTCTGTAACATTAAGAATATATCACTCAGGGCGAATGAACATCGTTCTAATATTTCTAATCACTATATTTTCTGTCTCTTTGTTCTTCTATGGAAAATCAAAAACTAAAACCATTTCCATCAAAGATAATATCAAATTAAATGCTCTACCAAAATTTTATGGATACTATCTTGTTTTGTGGTGTTCAATACCAGCATTAGTATTTTTATTGGTCTGGTCATTATTTGAACCCGTAATCATTAAATCTATAATTATTGAAACAGCTGCAAATCAAGGTGCAATTTTTAGTGATAAAAATGAAGCAAATTTAATATATGAAAAAATTAAGGCTATTCATTTAGGTACTTATTTTGGAGATATAGACAGTATATTAAGAGAAAGTGCTCTTGCTTATGCAAAATTTATAAATCTTTTTACAAATTCAAAAGTAGTTTTAATTTTTGGAATAATTATTGCCTCAGTTATTTACTCTTTAAAAAAAATAAAAAATAACAATAAAGCTAGAGATGATGTGGAAGTTATTTTAAAGGGTTTATTGTTTGTATCTTCTTTAATAGCTATTTTAACCACTCTCGGAATAATATTTTCACTACTTTTTGAAAGTATAAAGTTTTTTTCAGTTATTAATATTTTTGATTATCTATTTGGTACAAATTGGAGTCCCCAAAGAGCCTTCGTTAGAGATGCCTCATCAATAACTGCAGCTGAATTTGAAGAGTTAAAAGATGCTTTTGGCTTTATTCCATTAATTGCAGGAACATCTTTCATAGCTTTTATTGCAATGTTGGTAGCTGTTCCTATTGGTTTATTTTCAGGAATTTACATGGCTGAATATGCTTCAATTAAAGTAAGAAGAATTTCAAAACCAATTATTGAAATTTTAGCAGGAATACCAACTGTAGTTTATGGTTTCTTTGCTGCATTAACTGTTGGGCCTTTTTTTAGACAAGTAGGTGAAAATTTAGGATTAACTGTTTCATCTGAAAGTGCTTTAGCTGCAGGATTAATTATGGGAATAATGATTATTCCTTATGTTTCATCTTTATCTGATGACGTAATTAATTCTGTACCACAATCATTAAGAGACGGTTCATATGCTGTAGGAGCTACTAAATCAGAAACAATTAAACAAGTCGTGATACCTGCAGCTCTTCCAGGGATAATAGGATCAGTTCTATTAGCAGTGTCAAGAGCGATAGGTGAAACAATGATAGTTGTTATGGCAGCTGGCCTTGCTGCAAATCTTACAATTAATCCTTTAGAATCTACTACAACAATTACAACTCAAATTGTAATGATACTTGTTGGTGACCAAGAATTTGATAGTCCGAAAACTCAATCTGCTTTTGCTTTAGGACTTACATTATTTATAGCAACATTAATATTGAATTATATCGCTCAAAGAGCAGTCAAAAAATATAGAGAGAAGTATGACTAAAGAAGAAAGATTAAAAAAAAGACACCGAGCAGAAAAAAGATTTAGATTTTACGGATTAACATCTATATTTGTTGCTTTGTTGTTTGTTGTTATTCTAGTTCAAAATATTTTCTCAAAAGGAAGTTCAGCCTTTAAAAAAACAGTAATTACCACTGAAGTTTTCTTTGATCAGGAATTACTAGAAATTCAAAATGGTGCATCTCAAGAAGAAATAATGGAAGCTGATTTTTACGATATAATGATTGAAAATTTAATAAAGACTTATCCAGCAAAAGATAGAGATGAGGAAGATGAATTATTAAAACTATTTAGTGGTGATGCTGAAATTGAGATTAAAAAAGCTTTTTTAAACGATAATAATTTAATAGGTAAAACAATTACATTAGATTTAACAGCCTCTGATGACATTGATCAATTACATAAAGGTAATTATCCAAGAGATTTACCCGAAGAAAGAAGAAGAATTTCTGATTTTCAATTAGTTATTTATGATTATTTTGTTGAAAATAAAAAGATAAGTAAAAATTTTAACAATTATTTTTTTAACAATGGTGACTCTAGAGATCCAGAACTAGCAGGTATAGGTGGAGCTTTAGTTGGATCATTTTATAGTATTTTAATTTGTTTACTATTAGCTTTTC